>JAJZFF010000179.1 GCA_021805485.1 Pseudomonadota bacterium | reverse complement strand
GCCGAAGGCGCTGATCTGCCACGGCTCGGCCTATGAGGACGTGATCGCCACCGTGCGCGCCGCCGGGGAGGCGCCGATGCCGGCGCTGATCTACACCACCACGGCGGCGGATTTCCAGACCCGCAACGATCCGCGCCTGTTCCAGGGCGTGCGCGCGCGCCGCTTCCCCGAGACCATCGATCTCGCCGCCGTGCTGGCCGCCGCGCGCGGCCGGGCGCCGGAGCGGGTGGCGCGCTTCGGCCCCGCGGACATCGCCTTCCTCGTCTACACCTCCGGCACCACCGGCGTGCCGAAGGGGGCGATGTGCACGCACGGCAACATGAGCTTCAACGGCCAGGCGCTGAGCCGCTGGGTGGATATCGAGGACGGCATGCCCATCCTCGGCATCGCGCCGCTGTTCCACATCACCGGGCTCATCTGCCAGTTCGTCGCCGCGTTCGCCACCGCCTCGCCGCTGATCCTCGCCTACCGGTTCGAGCCGGGGGTGATGCTCGATGCGATCGAGGAGCACCAGGCCGGCTTCGCCATCGGCGCCATCACCGCCTATATCGCGATGATGAACCACGCCTCGGCGCGGCCGGAGAAGTTCGCCAGCCTCCGCCGCGTCTATTCCGGCGGCGCGCCGATCCCGCCGCCGGTGGTGGCGGAGTTCCGCCGCCGCATGGGCCATGCCATCCGCAGCGGCTACGGGCTGACGGAGGTGAACGCGCCGACGCACATCACCCCGCTCGGGCGCGAATCCCCCACCGACGCGCCGAGCGGCGCGCTGGCGATCGGCGTGCCCTACTTCAACACCATGTCCTGGATCTGCGACGACGAGGGCAGGCCGGTGCCGCAGGGCGAGGTGGGGGAGATCGT
This sequence comes from Pseudomonadota bacterium, assembly GCA_021805485.1. The sequence continues at coordinate 5,517 of JAJZFF010000179.1, read as the reverse complement.
CGTCGCCGGGCCGATGGTGGTGCCCGGCTACTGGAACAAGCCGCTGGAGAGCGCGGAGGCGATCCGCGACGGGCGGATGTTCACCGGCGATATCGGCTTCATGGACAAGGATGGCTGGTTCTACGTCGTCGACCGCAAGAAGGACATGATCGTCGCCTCCGGCTACAAGGTCTGGCCGCGCGATGTGGAGGACGTGCTCTACACCCATCCCGCGGTGCGCGAGGCGGCGGTGGTGCCGGCGATCGACCCGTATCGCGGCGAGACGGTGAAGGCGGTGATCAGCCTCAAGCCCGGCCAGCGCGCGACTCCGGACGAGATCATCGAATTCTGCAAGGCGCGCATGGCGGCCTACAAATATCCCCGCATCGTCGAGATCATCGACGATCTGCCGAAGACGGTGACGGGGAAAATCCTGCGCCGCGAATTGCGGGCGGGGTGAGATGGCGCTGCTGGCGCACGAGCCGGCGCTGCGGCTCTCCGCGTTCCTCGGCGTGTTCGCGCTGATGGCGCTGGCCGAGGCGCTGGCCCCGCGGCGGCGGCGCGATTTTTCGCGGCTGCAGCGCTGGCCGGCGAATCTCGGCATCGTCGTGATCGACACGCTGCTGCTGCGCCTGGCGTTTCCCACCGCCGCCGTGGGCGTGGCGATGATCGCCGCCGCGCGCGGCTTCGGCGTGCTGCACTGGCTGCACGTTCCGCCCGTCGCCGCGTTCGTCATCGCGCTGCTGGTGCTGGACCTGGCGATCTACGCGCAGCACGTGCTGTTCCACGCCGTGCCGGTGCTGTGGCGGCTGCACCGCATGCACCACGCGGACCTCGATTTCGACGTCACCACCGCGCTGCGCTTCCACCCGGTCGAGATTCTGCTGTCCATGGCGCTGAAGATCGCGCTGGTCGCGGCCCTCGGCGCGCCGGCGGCCGCGGTGCTGGTGTTCGAGGTGGTGCTGAACGCGGCGGCGATGTTCAACCACGCCAATGCGCGCCTGCCGCTCTGGCTCGATGGCGCGCTGCGGCTGGTGCTGGTGACGCCGGACATGCACCGCGTGCACCATTCCACGCGCATCGAGGAGACGAACAGCAATTTCGGCTTCAACCTGCCCTGGTGGGACCGGCTGTTCGGCACCTACCGCGCCGCGCCACGCGCCGGGCAGGAGGGCATGACGATCGGGCTCGAAGCCTTCCGTGCGCCGGCGGAATTGCGGCTGGACCGGCTGCTGACCCAGCCGCTGCGTGCCGGGGCCGAGGCCTATCCGCTGCTCGGGCATCGCGGATGAAGCCGGCCCGGCTGGCGCTGCTCGCCCTGCTGCTCGCCGCCATCGCCGCGGCGGTGATGCTGCGCGGGCGGGTGGATCTGGCGGCGGTGGAGGGCTGGGTCATCCGCCTCGGGCCGTGGGCGCCGGTGGCCTATCTGGCGCTCTACACGCTGGGCGCGGTGCTGTTCGTGCCCGGGCTGCTCTACGCCCTGGCCGGCGGCGCGCTGTTCGGGCCGGTGTGGGGCTCGGTCTGGAACCTGCTCGGCGCCACGCTCGGCGCCACCGCCGCGTTCCTGCTCGCGCGCACCATCGCCGCGGACTGGGTGGAGCGGGCGAGCGGGGCGCGGCTCGGGCGCCTGCGCGCGGGCATCGCCGCCGAGGGCTGGCGCTTCGTCGCGCTGACGCGGCTGGTGCCGCTGTTCCCGTTCAACCTGCTGAACTACGCGCTCGGGCTGACGGCGATCCGGCTCGACCATTACGTGCTGGCCTCGCTGGTCTGCATGGCGCCGGCGACCATCGCCTATACCCAGCTCGGCTATGCGGGACGCGAGGCGGCCGCCGGCCACGGCTCGGCGGTGAAGAGCGGCCTCATCGCGCTCGCCGCGATCGCCGCGGTGGCGCTGCTGCCGGGGCTGGTGCGGCGCTTGCGGGCGCGGGCTTAGTTTCATTCCTGCCGCGGCAGGAAATTGCGCAGCAGCGCGGTGTGGGTCCGCGCGCGCCGCTCCGCCTCGCTCATCGCCAGCCATTCCACCAGGCGGTCGAGCACGAAGCGGGTGGCCAGAGAGAGATCGAGCGCCAGCGCCTCGGTGAGGGTGAAGAACCGGAGCTGTTCGAGCTCGCCCGAGCCGGCGAGTTCGCCGCTCACGCGCTCGGCGCTGATGATGAAGAAGCGGGCATTGAAGCGGATCGGCAGCCGCGGCGGCGTCACCGCGCGGCAGAGATAGTGCAGCCCTTCGAGATGCGGCGGGTGGCCGAGGGAGAGGCCGGTCTCCTCATGCAGCTCCCGCGCCGCGGCGACGCCGAGCGCACGGGCGAGGCTGGGCTTGGCGGCCCGCTCGAGCCGGCGCAGCGTTTCGGGCGGTAGCGGCGAGGCGATGCGGGCGCGGTAATCGGCCCGGTCCACGGCCCCGCCCGGAAAGACCAGGCGGTTCGGCATGAAGCGGTGCTTGGCGCCGCGCAGGCCCATGAGCACGTCCGGCTCCCGCCCGCCGGGACGCAGCACCAGCAGGCTGGCGGCGTGGCGCGGCGTCACCGACTGTCGCAGCGGCGCGGATACGGCCTCGGGCGACTGATTTTCGGCCATGCGACAATTCCTCGATCGGGCGATGCAGGTCAGGGACAAGGCACGGGAGGGGATGGCTGGGCACGGCGCCGCCTCAGGCTCGCCTCGGCCAGTCCCCAGCCGAGCAGGAGAAAGAACCAGCCGTCATCGGGCAGATTGGCGAGCCCGCCGGTGGAGGCGAAGGGCCAGAGATGGACCAGGGCGGCGAGCAACAGCCCGGTTCCCCGCGCATCGCCGCCGAGCCCGCGGCCCAGCCTCGCCAGCCAGGCGGCGGCCAGGGCGGCGAACAGGACCAGCCCGGGCAGGCCGCCATCGGTCGCCGCTTGCAGGTAGTAATTGTGGGGATGGAGATTGCACACCTCCGCCCCGCCCGCGGTGGCGTCCGCCAAGCCCAGCGCCGGCAGGCCATGGAAATAGGCGGGATCGGCGCAGAAATCGCGGAAGCCGTCGAAACCCAGCCCGTGCAGCCTGTGGGCGAGCGTGATCACCGCCGCGCGGGTGTAGAGCTGGCCATAGGAGCTCGCCGCGAAATGCGCCATCTGCTCGGTGAACCGTCCGACCAGCTTGGCGAAGGTCGGCGGCGAGACCACCGGGGTCGCCGCCAGCGCCAGGGAAGCGGCCAGCAGCGCGGCCGCGGCGACGCGGCGAAGCCGGGGCAGCAGCGCCGCGCCGACGAGCAGACCGAGGGCGGTCAGCAGGGCGGGCATGCGCTGGCCGATCAGCACCACGGTGACCACGGCGAGCAGAACCAGCGCCACGCCGCCCGCGCGCGCGGCGAGGCGGCGGCGCTCCATCAGGGCGGCGGCCGCCGGCAGCACGGCGGGAAACAGCAGCCGCACGAACGGCGCGCCGGCGCGCGGCTTGACGAACGGACCGGTCAGCGCACCGTCGGGCCAGCGCGGAGCGCCGAGAAAATTCCGCCCGGTGAGCAGCTGCTCCCACGCCGCGCCGGCGATGAACAGCGCGCTGGCCGAGACTACCCATTGCATCGCGCGCCGCGCCGGCGCAGCCACCAGCACGCGTTGTTCGAGCGCGGCGGCGAAGACGATGAACCGCCCGAGCGCCAGCGCCTGCCGCATCGAGGCTGCGCCGCCCGGACCGAGCCCGAGCGCGGGCACGGGGAGCGAGCAGACCACTTCCCAGCCCCACCATGCCAGGCCGAGCACCAGCCACGGCCGCAGGCGAAGCGGCTGGCGATCCGCCAGAAGGGCGAGCAGAAAGCAGAGGTCGACGACGCCGATCATCGCCTCGGCCAGGGCGCGGCCATAGAGGAGAAAAGCGGGCAGAGCCAGGGTCGCGAGCAGGGCCGCGCGGTCGAGGAACCGGATCATGCGCGGGCGGTGGTCCGCTGCGAGGGCGGGCCTGTCAAGCGGCCTTGGTGACCTTGCCGCCGAGATAGGCGGCGCGGACCTCCTCGTTGTCCCAGAGCTCGCCCGGACTGCCCTGGGTGACGAGGCGGCCGGTCTCCAGCACATAGCCGCGATCAGCCACCGAGAGCGCGATGCGGGCGTTCTGCTCCACCAGCAGCACCGTCGTGCCCTGCTCGCGGATGCGCGCGATGACGCGGAACACCTGCTGGACGATGAGCGGCGCGAGACCGAGCGAAGGTTCGTCCAGCAGCAGCAGCTTCGGCTGCGCCATCAGCCCCCGGGCCAGCGCCAGCATCTGCTGCTGCCCGCCGGAGAGCGTCCAGCCCAGCGCGCCCTGCAGGCGCAGCAGGTCGGGGAAAATCTCGTACATCTCGTCGGCCTCGCGCCCGAGCTGGGCGCGGGAGGCGCGGCGGTTGGAGGCGCCGAGCAGGATGTTCTCGCGCACCGTGAGGCCGGGAAAGACGCGCCGCCCCTCCGGCACGTGCGCGATGCCGAGCCGGACGACGCGCTCGGGGTGCAGGCCGACGATCGACGCGCCCTCGAAGCGGATCTCCCCGCGTGTCGGCCGAAGCAGGCCGGAAATCGCCCGCAGCGTCGTCGATTTGCCGGCCCCGTTGGCGCCGAGCAGGGCGACGATCTCGCCCTTCGCGACGCCGAGGCTCAGCGATTGCAGCGCCTGCACGGCGCCGTAGGCGGCGGCGACGGCGTCGAGTTCAAGCAGCTTCATGGCTGGGCACCTCGCCGAGATAGGCGGCGATCACTTCGGGATGGCGCAGCACGTCGGCGGGCGAGCCATCGGCGATGTGGCGGCCGAAATTGAGCACGGTGATGCGGTCCGCGACCTGCTCGACGAGGTCCATGTCGTGCTCGATGAGCAGGATGGTCAGCCCGTGGCCGCGCAGACGCTTGAGCAGTTCGACGAGCTCCTGCTTCTCGGTGAGATTGAGCCCGGCGGCCGGCTCGTCGAGCAGCAGCAGCACCGGGTGTCCGGCCAGGGCGCGGGCGATCTCGACCAGGCGCTGATGGCCGTAGGGCAGGCTGGCGGCGAGTTCGCCGGCGCGCTCGGCCATGCCGACGAAGCCGAGCGCGGCCAGGGCACGGGCGGTGGCAGCGGCGCGGTGGGCGATGCCGCTGCCCGGGCGCTCGGCGCCGATGATGACGTTGTCGAGCGCGCTCAGCGAGTGGAACAGGCGGATGTTCTGGAAGGTACGGCCGATGCCGGCGGCGGCGAGAACATGCGGCGCGAGCCCGGCGACGGGGCGCCCGTTCAGCGCGATGCTGCCAGCCGTCGGGCGGTAGATGCCGGAGAGCACGTTCAGCAGCGTCGTCTTGCCGGACCCGTTGGGGCCGATGAGCGCGTGCACGCTGCCCGGCGCGATGTCCAGATCGACGCCGTCGACCGCGCGCACGCCGCCGAAATGCTTGGCCAGGCCGCGCACCGAGAGCAGCGTGCCGCCCGCGGCCTCGATGTCCAGCTCCAGCGGGCCGGCCGGCGCGGCCGGCGTCCAGACGCGGTGCCGGCTGAACAGGCCCCAGATGCCCCCGGGCAGGAACACCATGATGAGGATCACCGCCGCGCCATAGACGGCGAGGTAGAACTGCTTGAGGAAGCGCA
>JAJZFF010000449.1 GCA_021805485.1 Pseudomonadota bacterium | reverse complement strand
CCGGCAGGACCTGCGGGTGCTGCGCCTGAAGGGGGGCGATCCGTTCGTCTTCGGCCGCGGCGGCGAGGAGTGCCTCGCCCTCGCCGCGGCGAGCATCCCCTTCCGGGTGATCCCCGGCATTTCCGCCGGCATCGGTGCCGCGAGTGCGGCGCATATGCCGATCACCCATCGCGGCGTCGCCCGCAGCGTCGTCTTCGCCACCGGCGAGGCGGGGCCGGCCGGCGGCGAGGTCGATTTCGCCGCCCTCGGCCGCGCCGCCGATACGCTGGTGCTCTACATGGCGCGGCAGAATATCGGCCGCATCGCCGCCGCCCTGATCGAGGGCGGCCGCAGCCCGACCGATCCGCTCGCCTTCCTGCTCGACGCGACGACGCCGCGCGAGCGCATCGTCCACACCACGATCGGCGCCGCCGCCGCCATAGCCACCACCCTGCCGCCGGCTGCCACACTGGTGATCGTCGGTCCCGTCGCCGGAATCGGCGCGATGCTCGCGCCGCACCGCCCGGAAGCCGAACCATCGATCCGCTCCGCACAAGGTTGACATCATGACCCGCACCGCCGCCCTGCCCCGTTCCGCCCCCTTCGCCCCCGAGGACATCGCAGTTCTCGACAAGGTGATCGGCCGTGCCTCCGCCACGCAGCGCGCCTGGCTCGCCGGCTTCCTCGCCGGGATCGACGCCGCGAAGGGCGATGCCGCCCTGCCCGCCGCGCCGCCGGCGGCGAAGACGAAACTCACCATCCTCTTCGCCACCGAATCCGGCAATTCCGAGGCGCTCGCCAATGCCGCGAAGAAGGACGCGCAGAAGCGCGGCTTCGCCCCGCGCGTGCTGGACATGGCGGATATCGCCCCCGCCGCGCTGAAAGAGGCCGAGAACCTGCTGGTCATCGCCTCGACCTGGGGCGAAGGCGAGGCGCCGCAGCGCGCCGCCCCCTTCATGCGCGCCCTGTTCGCCGAGGACGCGCCGGCGCTGGAGGATGTCACCTTCGCGGTGCTCGCCCTGGGCGATTCCTCCTACGCGCAGTTCTGCGAGACCGGAAAGCAGATCGACGCGAGGCTGGAAGCGCTCGGCGCCCGCCGCATCGCCCCCCGGCTCGACTGCGATCTCGACTACGAGGCGCCGGCGGCGAGCTTCATCGACGGCCTGTTCACCGCGCTCGCGCCGCAGGCCGATGCCGGCTCGGTCATCCATGTCGATTTCCATCGCGCAGAAGGGGTCGAGATCAGCAAGGCCAACCCGTTCGAGGCGGAGGTTGCGGCGCTGCACCCGATCACCTCGTCGCGCTCGGAGAGCGAGACGCTACATCTCGAACTCGACCTGAGTGGCTCCGGCCTGAGCTACGAGCCGGGCGACACGCTGGGCATAGCATCCACCAACGCCCCGACGCTGGCCGATGCGATTCTCGGCGCGACCGGGCTTGCCGGCAATGCCGGGGCCCGCGAGGCGCTGATCCGCGAGCGCGACATCACCACCCTGACCCCGAAGCTGATCGCCGATTATGCCGCGCTGACCGGCGAGGCAAAGCTCGCCGCCCTCGCCGCCGACGAGGCGGCCCGCGCCGCGTTCATCGCCGGGCGGCAGCCGGTCGACCTGTTCGAGGCGTTTCCGCACCGGCTCGATGCCGGGCAGCTCGCGGCCCTGCTGCGCAAGCTGCCGCCACGCTACTACTCCATCGCCTCGTCGCAGAAGCTGGTGGGGGATGCGGCGCATCTCGCCATCGCCAAGGTGGCGTATGAAAGTGCGGGCCGCGCGCGGCTCGGCGTCGCCTCCGGCATGGTCGCCGAACGGCTGCGCGAGGGCGACACGCTGCCGGTCCACATCAAGGCGAACCCGCATTTCCGCCTGCCGGAGGATTCCGCCACACCGATCGTGATGATCGGCGCCGGCACCGGCATCGCCCCCTACCGCGCCTTCCTGCAGGAGCGCGAGGCGACCGGAGCCGACGGCCGGACCTGGCTGATCTTCGGCCATCGGCGCTTCACCCACGACTTCCTCTACCAGCTCGAAATCCAGGACTGGCTGAAGAGCGGCGTGCTGAACGAGATCGACCTCGCCTTCTCGCGCGACCAGCCGCAGAAGCGCTACGTGCAGCATGTGCTGTGGGAGCGGCGCGAGGCGCTGCAAAGCCGGCTCGCCGAGGGGGCGACGCTCTATCTCTGCGGCGATGCCAAGGCGATGGCTCGCGATGTCGATGCGACGCTCGTGCACATCCTCGGCGGCGAGGACGCGGCGAAGGGCCAGGCCGCGCTCGATGCGCTGATCGCCGCCGGGCGCTACAAGAAGGACGTCTATTGATGAGCGAACACATTTCAGAGCGCGCGGCCGCGACGCTCGACATGCTGCGCGCGGCGCTTCACGCCCATTATGGAAGGATCGCGCTGGTCTCCTCCTTCGGCACCGAATCCGCCGTTCTGCTCGACATGGCGGCAAGGATCGACCGCGCCCTGCCGGTGATCTTCCTTGAAACCGGCAAGCTGTTTCCCGACACGATCGCCTATCGTAACGCGCTGATCGCCCGGCTGCGGCTGCACGATGTCCGCACCATCCGGCCGGACCCCGCGCATCTCGCCGAGCTCGATCCGGATGGCGGGCTGTTCGGGCGCGACCCCGATCTCTGCTGCACCATCCGCAAGACCATGCCGCTGGATGTGGCCCTCGACGGGTTCGATGCGTGGATTTCCGGCCGCAAGCGCACTCAGTCCGACCAGCGGGCGCGCATCCTGCCGATCGAAACCGGGCCGGACGGGCGGACCATCGTCAACCCGCTGCATGACTGGGAGCGCGCCGATATCGACGCCTATTTCGCCGCCCGCCGCCTGCCGCGCCACCCGCTCGAACCCGAGGGCTTCCCCTCGATCGGCTGTGCCACCTGCACCCGCCGCGTGCGCCCCGGCGAGCCGCCGCGCGCCGGCCGCTGGAGCGGCACCAGCAAGACCGAATGCGGCATCTTCCTCGACCGCGCCGGCCAGGCCGCCTGACCCGACAACGCTAACAGAAAGAGCCCACCATGGCGGATCGTGACGTCATTCAACTCTCCCGCAACGAGGACATCAAGGCGCGGAGCGATTTTCTCCGCGGCACGCTGGTCGAGGAACTCGGCCAGCAGGCGCTCGGCGGCCTCACCGAGGATGGCGGCCAGCTCGTCAAGTTCCACGGCATGTATGTCCAGGACGACCGCGACCTCCGGCCCGAGCGGGCGAAGCGCAAGCTCGACCGCGCCTATTCCTTCATGGCGCGGCTGCGAATTCCCGCCGGCGTATTGACGCCGCGCCAGTATCTCGCACTCGACCGCATCGCCGATGAGCGGGCCAACGGCACCATCCGGGTGACGACGCGGCAGACCGTGCAGTTCCACGGCATCATCAAGTCGAACGTGCGCGCAGCACTCCAGGCGATCGACGCCGCCCTGCTCGACACGATCGCCGCCTGCGGCGATGTCAACCGCAACGTGATTTCCACCGCCAACCCCTATCTCTCCCGCGCCCATGCCGAGGCGGCGGAGGCGGCGCGGGTGCTCTCGGCGCATTTCCTGCCGCGCACCGGCGCCTGGCGCGAGGTGTTCATCGGCGACGAGCGGGTGCTCGGCGGCGAGCCCGAGGCCGAGCCGATCTATGGCGCGACCTATCTGCCCCGCAAGTTCAAGATCGCCATCGCGGTGCCACCCTCGAACGATGTCGACGTCTTCGCCCACGACCTTTCCTATATCGCCATCGTCGAGAACGGGGTGATCGCCGGCTACAACGTCGTGGTCGGCGGCGGCATGGGGGCGACGCATGGCGAGCCGGAAACCTATCCGCGGGTGGGCGACGTGATCGGCTACTGCCCGGCGGATCGGCTGATCGAGTCCGCCGAGGCGGTGCTGACCGCCCAGCGCGATTTCGGCGACCGCACCAACCGCAAGCACGCGCGGCTGAAATACACCATCGACACCCACGGGCTCGACTGGTTCCGCGCCGAGGTCAACCGCCGGATGAGCGCGCCGCTCGAACCCGCGCGCGCCTTCGCCTTCGAGGGCAATCACGACCAACTGGGCTGGAGCACCGACGCCGAGGGCCACCACCACCTCACGCTGCACATCGTCAACGGCCGCATCGCCGACCGCGACAATTCGCGCCTGAAATCCGCCCTCGCCGCCATCGCCGCGCTGCCCGGCTTCATCGATACCGGCGCGCTGGTAATGACCACCAACCAGAACATCATCCTCGCCCGCGCGAACGGCGCCGATCGCGCCGCGATCGACGCGATCCTGGCGGATCATGGGGTGAGCCGGGACGTCTCGCGCCTCGCGGAAGGGGCGATGGCGTGCGTCGCCCTGCCGACCTGCGGCCTCGCCCTGGCCGAGAGCGAGCGCTACCTGCCGACGCTGGTCGCGAAGATCGACGGAATTCTCGCTCATCACGGCCTTGCGGAGCAGAAAATCACCATCCGCATGACCGGCTGCCCCAATGGCTGCGCCCGGCCCTATATCGCCGAGATCGGCCTGGTCGGGCGCAACCCCGGCAAATACAACCTGATGCTCGGCGGCGCGGCGGATGGCGCGCGGCTCAACACGGTCTACCGCGAGAATGTGGGCGAGGCGGAAATCCTCGCCGCGCTGGAGCCGGTCATTGCCGCCTACGCGAAGGACCGCGCGCCGGGCGAGGGGTTTGGCGACTATACGCGGCGCGCCGGCATCGTCTGACTGCGCCTTACGATTAAAAAGGCCCGGCCGGATCGCTATGTCCGGCCGGGCCAACCCAGGGGCGGCACGAAATGTGTCGCGATTACTTTACCGGGCAAACGCCATTCTTGTCGGGCGTGCCGGCCGGATGAGCCGGAATCGAGAGCTTCACTGTCCCGAAATGACTGCCCGGTTGGGTTGGATACGCGGTCTTTCCCGCGGGAAAGCAGTTCGAGGCCAGAAGGTAGGCCATCACGTCGGCATATTCGGCGGGCTTCAATGAACCCGGATCGTTGAAGGGCATGTTCTGGGTCACGATCGTGTTGAGGATCGAGACCGAGTAGCCGTTGGTGTGCGCCGTCGTGAGGAATTCCTTGCCGGCGATGGCCGGTGCGGCGACGCCTTGCAGATTGACGCCGTGGCAACTCGCGCAATGCGTCGAATACACCGCCTTGCCTGCCGTGGCTTGCGCCATCGTGTAGGAGACGGCGCCGTCGCCGCCCTTGTCCGCAACCCTGATGAGCCGGGCCGCCGGCGCTTTGGTCACCTGGACCGAGGCATGCTGCACCGACGCATGGGTAGCGGCATGATGTTTCACATCGGCGGCACAGAGATGATGCACCATCGCGGCGGCCGGAGTGTATAGCACGAGCATCGAACCTTCCTTTTTCACAATCGAACTGCCGGCGGTGGCGATCGGGCCACCGTCGAGCCTGACGGCATGCCATACCAGCCAGCCATGCCACAGCCCGTAACCTGCCACACGCGGAGCGACACAGCCATTCTCTGTCGGCGCACCAGCCGGCACACCGAGTTCGGTGTTAGCGATAGCCCCGCGCATGCCGCCGAACACGTCGAACGCCCCAGAGCGCCCCTCGGCGATTTCCATGGTCTGGAGCGCCTGAGAGACATCGTTCTGATACGCGCCAAGGCCATGCGCCTTTGCCGCGTCCTCGAGATTCGCCACCGCGGACTGGAGGTTCACAAGAACCCCATGCAGCGCCGGCACGAAGGGCGGCGTCGCACGACGATCGAGCAGGTGATTGACCTCGCCGATCGAGCCCACGGCATCGCCGGGATCACCGGCGGCCGCATCGAAAGCGCTATCCTTGTTGCCAACAAGAAGATTGATCGCCCGGTGCGCCGCCTGAATGTAGCGCGCCGGACCGTTGGTGGCATCGTTCTCGGCGTCCATGATCGCCGCAACGGCGCCGCGGATATTCGAAAGGGCAGCCTCGGCCCGTGCATGGTCCGAGGCTGGCGTCGCCGCAAGGCTGGAGGAAGTCACCGCGAGGGCGGAAAGAACCGCCCCCGCAGCCAGAAAACGCAGCAGACTCTTTCCCGCCATCACTTCGACAGAGCGAACATGGTCAGCATGGTTCCCTTGTTGGTCTTCGGCATGGTGGGCAATTCCTGGTTGCCCGCCTGGCCGGAGGCAATCGCCACATATTCGGTCTTGCCCTGGGTAAAGGCGACCGGCGGCGCAATGATCGGCGACCCGGTGTTATAGCTCCAGAGTTGCTTGCCGGAAGTGGCATCATAGGCGTTGAAGTCGCCATTCTCGAGGCCGGTGAAGACGACACCGGTCGAGGTCGAGAGGGCGCCGCCCGCCATCGGCAGCTTGGAGGGATTGCGCCATGCGAAGACGCCGGTGTTCACGTCGATCGCGTTGAACTGCCCGGTGTTCGGCCCGACGAATTTCGGGAACGCGCCACCGAGGTAGAACTGCCCGGCGATGTAGACCACGTTCTTCGTCGCCCGCCAGAAGCCGCACTCGTTCGAGCTCGGCAGGTAGATCATGTTGGTCTTCGGATCGTAGCTGCCGCCGTTGTATTCGACACCGCCATTGGTATTCGGGCAGGCGATGTTACCCTTCAGGCTCGGTGCCGTATGCTGATTGTATTGCATGCTGACGGCGAGGTGATTGACCAGCTTGCCGGTCTGCGAGTTCAGCAGCCAGAAATTGCCGGCCTTGTCACCATCGGCGACGAGGGGCATCTCCTTGCCGTCCACCTTGCCGGTGAACAGGATCGGCGGCATCACCGGATCCCAATCATGCGTGTCATGCGGGATGAACTGGTGTGCCCAGACCATCTTCGGCTTCGCGCCGGAAACGTTGATGGCAAGCAGGCTGTCGGAATAGAGGTTCGAGCCCTTGCGGGCCGGGCCATTGAAGTCCGGCTGCGGATTGCCGGCATTGGCGTAGAGGATGCCGGTCTTCGGGTCGAGCGCCATCATCGTCCAGACCGCGCCACCACCGCGCTTCCAGGAGTCGCCGCTCCAGGTCTTGTTACCCTTCTGACCCGGACCGGGAATGGTTTCGTACTTCCATTCGACCGCGCCATTGGCGGGGTTGATTGCCTGGATCGCGCCGATTCCACCCCAGTCGCCGTTCGAGATGCCGAGCAGCAGCACCGTCTTGCCAGTGTTCGGGTTTGTATAAGGCAGCGGCTGCATCGTGTAGAACGAGTTCGCGGTGTCGGACACCTCCACCTTGTCGAACACCTTCTTGCCGGTGGTCGCATTCAGCGCGATCAGGTGGCCGTCGAGCGTCGCAAGGTAGACCTTGCCATCAAGCAGCGTGACGCCACGGTTGGCAGCGAAGGAAATGACGTGGGGATTGTCGGAGAACTGCCATTTCAGCTTTCCGGTCTTCACATCGATCGCGTAGACATGGTCGTGAGCGGAGGTGATATATGCGGTGCCGTCCCAGACCACCGGCGCGGCTTCGATCGGGCCATTGTCGGAGATGTGGAACGTCCAGACCGGCTTCAGCTGCGAAACATTGGCCGGCGTGATCTGGCTGATATCGACATAGCGGTTGTTGTCGTAATTCTTGGCACCGAGAATCCAGGTCGAGTTGCTGCTCGCCGTGCTGGTGTAATCCTTCGGTGTCGGCGTTGTGTTCGAGACGGCACCGGCATGGGCAATTCCGGCGATGCCGACGGCCATAGCCGCGGCCGCAACCCCGCCGGCGAGGCGGGCAAGGCCAGAGCGTGACTTCATTTGGTCGGTTCTCATGAACGTCTCCCCAGTTCGAAGTGAAGCTGCCTCAAGAGTACGAGACTTCCATCGCACGCCCGTGGCTGCCTGATAACGCTATCATAGTCCCCAGAAGGATCAAGCTTTCGTGTGGGGGGCCAGACGCAATGTTCCCAAACGGAGCAACATGTTCCGGATGGACTGGCTTGGCTCGGCCGGCACAGGCGATATAGTCGGCTGATGATCAATCTGCTCGACCGTCTCGCCGCCGCGCTTGGCCCCGGAGGCGTTATCATCGCGCCCGAAGACATCGCACCCTTCGGCACCGACTGGCGCGGCCTCGTCAGCAACATGCCCCGCGCGGTTCTGCGGCCGCGAGACACGGGGGCCGTTGCGGCCGCTCTGCGACTCTGTGCGGCGGCCGGCGTTCCCGTCGTCCCCCAGGGCGGCAACACGTCGATGGTCGCCGGCGCCGTACCGTCGCGGGACGGGGCGGAACTCGTGCTTTCGCTCTCGCGGATGAATGCCGTGCGCGCCATCGATGCCGCGGGGCTCACGATGGAAGTGGAAGCCGGGGTCACGCTGCGCGGGGCCCAGGATGCAGCGCGCGACGCGGGCGCCCTGCTGCCGCTGTCGATCGGCTCGGAAGGGTCCGCGCAGATCGGTGGTGTCATCTCGACCAACGCCGGCGGCAACAACACCCTTCGTTTCGGCAACGCCCGCGATCTCGTACTGGGGCTGGAGGTGGTGCTGGCCGACGGCACGATCTGGAACGGACTGCGCCGGCTGCGGAAGGACAATACGGGCTATGCGCTGCGCCAGCTATTCGCCGGCGCAGAAGGGACGCTCGGCATCGTCACCGCCGCCGTGCTGCGCCTGGCGCGGGCACCGCGCCAACGGCAGACCTGTTTCTGCGCGATCCCCACCGTCGAGGCCGCGCTCGACCTGTTCGCCCGGTTCCGCGACGAAGATGAAGCCGCGCTCTACGCATTTGAATACATCTCCGGCGCCGCCATGGCAGTGAACCAGTCGCACATGCCGGACTTCCGGCTGCCGCTCGAAACCGCGGCACCGCACTATGTGCTGCTCGAACTGGCGACGACCCGGCGAAGCGATCCGCTACGCGAGACGATGGAAGCCGTGCTGGCAGACGCGCTTGGCGCCGGTGTGATCACCGACGCGGCAATCGCCGAATCCGAGGCGCAGCGGGCGGCGTTCTGGGCCATCCGCGAGCATCTTTCGGAGTCGCAGCGTCGGGCCGGCGCCTCGGTAAAGAACGATGTGTCGGTCCCTGTCGCCGCGGTGCCGAACCTGCTTGCACGCGCCGAGGCAATGCTGGCCGCTCGCCATCCCGGCGCCCGCATGGTTGCATTCGGACATATCGGCGATGGCAACATCCACCTGAACGCCCTGCAGCCCGAGGGTGGCGACGCGGCCGCCTTCGCCGCACGCGGCGAGGACCTGATGGAGGATGTGAACGCCATCGTCATGGAACTCGGCGGCAGCTTTTCCGCCGAGCATGGCATCGGGCAGATCAAGACGCACGCCTTCGGACACTGGCGGTCACCGGCAGAACGCGAGATCATGCGCAGAATCCGCGCGGCGCTCGATCCGGCCGCAACGCTCAACCCAGGAAAGCTGTTCTGACCGCGGGAGCGGTCAGAACCGGTAACGTGCCCGCATCCCGATCACGAAGTTGCGCCCGGGCGACGGCTCGTAATAGGCCGCATTGCTCGCGGCGATCACCACCGCACCGACATAGGTCCGGTTGAAGAGATTGTTGATCCGCGCGAATTCATTGAACCGGATCGGCCCGAAGTTCTGCCGGAATCCCCCGGCGATGCCGGCAGTGAAATAGCCCGCTGCGTAGGCCGAATTCTGCGAATCGACATACATCCGGCTCTGCCACTGACCGTTCGCCTGGGCGTAGAATCCGGTGGATGGATCGTGCCAGTCGAGCTCACCGTAGATCCGCTGGTCCGGCACGCCGGGCAGTGACCTGCCGGCAAACTGGTTGGCAAGGAAGTGCGCCTTCAGCAGCGAATACGAGCCGTAGAGCTCGATATGGTGAGGCAGATACGTATCGACGCTGACGTCGACGCCGTTTCGCGCCGTCTGCCCCTGGTTCGAATAGGCGGTGCGCGCATCCTTCGAGGAGGACACCTCGATCTCGTTGTTGGTGTGAATGTGGAACACCGCGAGCTGGAGATAGGTATCCGCACCGATCAGGCTCTTGATCCCGGCCTCGAAATTCTGGCTGCTGGTGGGACGAAGGGCGGAATTGAAGCCCGCTTGACCATTGGGGAGGTAGGCCAGCTGGTCGAGCGTCGGCGTTTCGAAACCCTCGCCATAGTCGGCGTAGAGATTGGTCGTGGGTGTCAGGTGATAGGTGGCACCGGCAACGAGGCTCGTGTTCCCATAGCTGACCGAGCCGGAATCGTTGGTGAGCGTGGGGGTCACGTAATTATCGGTAACGCTGAAATAGTCGTTGCTGTGGCGAAGGCCAACGACCAATGTCGTGCGCTTGGTGACGTGAGCGTTCACCTGGGCGTATTCGGCGACGTTGCGGGCAACATCCTGCTCGTTGCGACGCAATGCGCCGATCGAGCCGAAGTCGTTGACGTAACCCTTGCGGTGCTGCTGTTCGTAGCCGAAATCCACACCGGTGATGAATGTGAGCGGAACGCCGGCAACCTCGTCCCTGTGGGTCCAGGACGCATCGATGCCACCGGATTTTCGGGCAAGATCCACCACGCCGCCGCCGGAAGCCGCATAGGCGCCGGAAAATGGCAGGAACTGAAGCACTGAATGCGTCGCCTCGTAAACCACCACGCGGATGCTGTTTTGTGCATTGATGCGGTGGTTGAAGACGAGGCCGAATTGCAGGTGGCGCAGCACCTTGCGGGTGCCGAATGCTTCGGTGTTGGTTCCCGCCTGGGTCGGATTGGCGTGATACTGTGCCGCGGTCAGCCCGCCGGGGTCCTCGGAATAGGGTTCGTTCAGCCCGTCGACCAGCAGCGTGTAGCTGGTATTCGGGCTGACCTGCACGCGGAATTTGCCATAAAACTGCTGGCGCCGTGCGGCACTATGCTGGCGGTATCCGCCAGTATAGAAATCCGATGCGTTCATCATGTAGTTGAACGAGCCGTCGGATCCCCAGCGTGCGGTGCCGCCATAGGTCGCGCCGACGCGCCAGCCGCCATAGGACGTCGCAATCACGCTGCCACCGACTGTGGGGTGCGTGGGTCCGTTCTTGCTGAAGACCTGGATCACGCCACCCGAGGCATTGCCGTAGAGGACGGAGAACGGACCGGTCAGAACCTCGATCCGGCTGATGTCTCCAAGGTCGATGACCTCGGAGTCGGTCGTTCCGTCCGGACCGGTCAGCGGCATGCCATCGACGAGGATGCGGATGTTGCGTACACCAAACGGTGTCTGCGCGCCGAAGCCGCGCGAGGTGATCCGCAATCCCTGCGCATAATCCTGCCGGTTCTGCACATCGATGCCGGGCACGCGATTCAGCGTCTCGCTGAGGTTCTCTTCCGCGTTGGCGAAGCTGACCTGCCGGCCGGAGATACTGTATATCGAAACCGGAACGTTGAAACTCGCTTCCGGCGTACGGGTCGCGCTGACCACGATCTTGCGGATCGCGATCTCACCCGGCGATGGAACGACAAGGGGTTTTGCCGTCTGCCCGAATGCCGGAAAGGCGAACGCCGTGCCCCCGAGGAGGGACACGGCGAGCAGGCTGAGCCGCTTGGCCATCAGTAGACGACGACGCTGCGGATGCTCTCGCCCTTCCGCATCAGTTCGAAACCTTCGTTGATCTGCTCGAAGGGCAGCACATGGGTGATCAGGTCGTCGATGTTGATCTTTCCGTTCATGTACCAGTCGACGATTTTCGGCACGTCGGTGCGGCCGCGCGCGCCGCCGAAGGCGGTGCCACGCCAGTTGCGCCCGGTCACCAGCTGGAACGGCCGGGTGGAGATTTCCTGACCGGCGCCGGCAACCCCGATGATGATCGAGGTGCCCCAACCGCGATGGCAGCATTCCAGCGCCTGGCGCATCACCTTCACATTGCCGATGCACTCGAAGGAGTAATCGGCACCGCCATCGGTGAGATTGACGAGGTAGGGCACGAGATCCTCGCCGATCTCGGCCGGATTGACGAAATGCGTCATGCCGAATTTCTCGGCCATCGGCTTGCGGGCGTTGTTGAGATCGACGCCGACGATCATGTTCGCTCCGGCGAGGCGCGCGCCCTGGATCACGTTGAGGCCGATCCCGCCGAGGCCGAAGACGACCACGTTATCGCCCGGCTGGACCTTGGCGGTGTTGATCACCGCGCCGATTCCGGTGGTCACGCCGCAGCCGATATAGCAGATCTTGTCGAAGGGCGCGTCCTCGCGCACCTTGGCCACCGCGATTTCCGGCAGCACGGTGTAGTTCGCGAAGGTCGAGCATCCCATGTAGTGCATCACCGGCTCGCCGTCGCAGGAGAAGCGCGACGTGCCATCAGGCATGACGCCCTTGCCCTGGGTGGCGCGGATCGCCGTACAGAGGTTCGTCTTGCGCGAGAGGCAAGATTTGCACTGGCGGCATTCCGGCGTGTAGAGCGGAATCACGTGATCGCCCTTCTTGACGCTGGTGACGCCGGGACCGACATCGACCACGACTCCGGCGCCCTCGTGACCGAGGATGGCCGGAAAGAGGCCTTCGGGGTCCGCGCCCGACAGCGTGTATTCATCCGTGTGGCAAATGCCGGTGGCCTTGACCTCCACCAGCACCTCGCCCGCCTTCGGCCCTTCCAGCCGGACCGTGCCGAGCTCCAGTTTTTCGCCGGCCTTCCACGCAATCGCGGCGCGAACATCCATCGTCGTTATCCTCCTTCAGGCGTCAGGCCGCGAGCTTGCCATTGGCTTTCGCGACATGGGTCGCGATGGCGTCCATCAGCGGCGGCGAGAGGCAGTCATACGGCTCAAGGCCGAGTTCCTTCAAGCGCCCGCGGATGGCGCCCATCTCGGAAGGCGGCGTGCCCTGCTCGATCACCGAGGAAACGAAGGCGGCGAATTCGGGCGCCGACCAGCCCTGGTCGGACGACAGCTCGGTATGCACGAAGTCGAGCCCGTAGAACGGATGGTCCTTGTTCTCGATGCGGCCGAACATGTGCACGCCGCATTCACGGCAGGCATGGCGCTGGATGACCGCGTTGTGATCGACGATGTGCAGCTTGTTGCCGTTCTCGACGACGTGAACCTTGTCCCGCGGCACGACCGCGACGACCGAGAACTTCGCACCCGCCGGCTTCCAGCATTTGGAGCAGCCGCAGGCGTGGTTATGGGCCGTCTGCGAATCGACGCGTACGACCACCTGGTGGCTTGGGCAGTGGCAGCGCAGCGTGCCGCCGGCGAAGGTCGACGACCCGGGCTTGACGCCGTTGTCGATTGAGGGGTGCAGTGAAATGGCCATGTTTCGAACTCCCTTGTGACTATGTCTGGTGGCGGAACAGGACAGCGGCCTGCCCCGTCATTGTTTCGGCGTGCCGGTGCCGACAGCGCCGACGGCGCGGGCCTTGACGTATTGGTAGATCACGTGGATCTGATGCGGAGTAAAAAATCCGGCCCAGCTCGGCATGCCCTTCGCCTTGCGGCCGGTCATCGCGACATTGGTGAAACCGGCTTCGGTCATGCCGTTATTCAGCGATGCACGCAGGTTGGGCGCATAAGAGCCCCCCACGGCGTCCTCGCCATGGCAGCGGAAGCAGTAGGAATTGAAAAGCTCGTAGCCACGGAAGACATCCTTCGTAACCTTGTGAGTGCCGGGCTGAAAGATCGGGAAATCGACCTTCACCTTCTTGCCCTTCACCGTATAGGTGTAGGTCTTCCCGCTCGAGGCCGGTGCGCTCGCGGCCTTGGCGCTCTTGAGGCTCAGGATCCAGGAGACGATTTCCTTGGTGTCCGCATCGGAAAG
Organism: Pseudomonadota bacterium; assembly: GCA_021805485.1. The sequence goes on along the minus strand of JAJZFF010000449.1, from coordinate 10,364 downwards.
TTTCGGATGCGGCGGCATCGGAATCTTGCCCCAGGTGCCGACATGCCCCTTGCGGATCGCGTTCACCAGCGTGTCTTCAGCGCCGGACTGGCCGGCGAACTTCTTGGCAACGGCATCGAAGGCCGGACCCACGACCTTCTGGTTTATCGCGTGACAGGAGAAGCAGTCGCTGCCTTTGGCGATCTGCTCGCCCTTGGGCATCGAGCCGGAACCGCCGGCGGCGAGCGCCACGGCGCCGAGCAGCCCGGCCGCGAGAACGCCGGTCGCACTGGCGCCAATGAAGGTAGTAATCGAACTCTTGGTCATGCCTCACTCTTTCTCGTGCTACGGATCGTCACTGGGACTGGTTAGTTGTTCGAGTAGTTGAAGTGCCTGGGGTTGGGCAGCAGGCGCACGTTGAACTTGGCAAGGGTCGCGCCGATCTCGCTCTTGTGGGTCGCAATTACCTTGTCGAGCGCGGCACGCAGTGCCTTGTCACCTTTCCGCACGCCCATTGACATCGAATACGTATAATTCACTTGCGGCAGACCAGGCGCATATTCCTCCGAAGGCACCCGGCGCATCTGCAGGCCAGGATAATCTTTCATGAAGGAGCCGATCGCCGGTTCCCAGGTCACCATGACGCCGACCTTGCCGTCCTGCACCGCCTGCAGCAGCTGCCGTGGCGAGGCGTTCGGGTTGCTCGCGACGTGGAAGGCAACGGCATTGTTCATCAGACCCAGCATCTTGATCGCGGTCTCGGGCGTCGTGCCGGCCTCGAAGCCGATCTTGATCGCATGCATCGAAACCGATCGCATCGAGCGGATATGCAAATGCTTGCCCTTGCGGGTAACGAACACATACGAAGAGCGATAATACGGCTTGGTCGCCATTTCCTCGGTGTCGCCCGTCGGCAGGTTCATGACGACATCGCATTTATGCGCATCGAGATTGAGGGCGAGGAAGTTCGAGAAGCCGCCATGCATCCGGTAGCTGGCCCAGGTGTATTCGAGCTTCCGGCCCATCGCCTTGGCGACGAGTTCGGCAATCTTGTTCTCAAACCCCTGCCCCGCCCGGTTCGAATAGGGCAGGTAGTTGGGATCGGCGCACACTCGCAGCACGCGGCTGTTGTTGGAGGGCTGAGCGGTTGTGCTGGCCGCGGCGCTGCCGTTCGGTGCGGCGGCGAAGAAGGCGGCGCAGCCGGCGAACATTATCCAGCGGGTCATTGACGATTTCATGGGTTTCACTCCGTCAGCATGCCCGGCCGCGGCGGCCGGTTCCTGTAGTCGCTGGGCGTCCACCGGAGGCGGACTGAAAGAAAAAAGCTCCAGCCCGGGCAGGGGAGCAACCCGGGCTGGATGGTCACGACGCGACTCAGTTCGCGCTGGCCACTTTCGAGGGCAGCGCGAACACCATCAGCGTGCCGCCAAGGTTCGTATAGTCGGTCAGGGTCGCATTCAGACCCACGGCGCCGAGGCCGGCCGACGACTTGTGCAGGTTATCCGCCATGCCGATCGCGGCCCAGCCACCCACACCGCTCAGCACGGCGACATACTGCTTGCCGTCATGCATGTAGGTGATCGGGTTGCCGATGATGCCGGACGGCGTCTTGAACTGATAGAGGATCTTGCCGGTCTTGATGTCGACCGCGCGGAACATCCCCTTCAGCGTGCCGTAGAACGCGACATCGCCCGCCGTGGTCAGCGCACCGCCCCAATCCTGGAACATGTCGTGAATCTGCCACTCGGTCTTGCCGGTCATCGGGTTATAGGCGATGAACCGGCCGCGATAGCCACCCGGCCCCGGGATCATGTTCACGATGGCGCCGACGAACGGGAACCCCGCCTTGTACTTCACGTTGAACGCCTGGTAGCTCATGCACAGGTGGTTCAGCGGCGCGTAGAACAGGCCGGTCTGCGGGTCGTAGGAGACGGGCTGCTCGTCCTTGTCGCCCTGCGACGACGGGCAGATGTCCTTCACGTTCTTGCCCGCCTCGGTCATCTTGGCGGGATCGACGATCGGCTCGTTGGTCTTCGGGTTGATGCCTGTCGCCCAGTTCACCGACGGATCGTATTTGTGGATCGCGATCGGGCTGCCGTTCTCGCGGTTCATGACGTAGCTGAAGCCGTTGCGGTCGAAATGCACCAGCGCCGGCACTTCCTTGCCATGATCCTTGACGTTGACGAGAACCATCTCGTTCACGCCGTCATAGTCCCAGCCGTCATGCGGGGTCATCTGGTAGACCCACTTGACCTTGCCGGTCTCGGGATTGCGGGCCCAGATCGTCATCGACCAGCGGTTCTTGCCCGGCCGTTGACTCGGGTTCCAGGTGCCCGGGTTGCCCGAACCATAATAGAGCAGGTTCAGCTTCGGATCATAGGAATACCAGCCCCAGGTCGTGCCGCCGCCGACCTTCCATTCGTCACCCTTCCAGGTCTTGGTGCTGGAATGCGGGCCGACGGGCTTGCCTGTCGCGCCGTTGATCGTCGTCGCCGGATCGATCAGCGTGTCCTTGGACGGACCTTCGCTGTAGCCGCGCCAGGCCATCTTGCCGGTATGGATGTTGTAGGCCGTGATGTAGCCGCGCACGCCGTATTCACCACCGGCGATGCCGATGATCACGTTGTTGCCGACAACCATCGGCGCGCCGGTCATGGTCTGTCCGTCCTTCGGATGACCATTGTCGGCCGACCAGACGACCTTGCCGGTCTTCGCGTTGAGCGCGTAGAGCCGGGCATCCAGCGCATCGACGAAGATCATGCCGTCGCCATAGGCCGGGCCGCGGTTCACGACGTCGCAGCAGGCAACCGGCGGCGCGTTGGAATCACGTGGCGGCGTATATTTCCACGCGATCTGGTCCGGATGGTTCAGGTTCACGGCGTAGACGTAGTTCGGATACGACGTCTCGTAATACATCATGTCGCCGATGACGATCGGCTGGCCTTCGAGACCGCGATTCGTGCCGGTCGACATCGTCCAGGCGACCTGCAGATTCTTGACGTTCTTCGAATTGATCTGGTCAAGCGTGCTGTAGCGCCAGTTGTTGTAGGTGCCGGTCGGCATCACCCAGTCGTTGGGGTTCTTCTGCATCTGCAGCAGCGACTCGTTGGCGCTGCCCGACGTAGCCGCTTGCGCGGACAGCACAAGCGCCCCTGCCCCCAGAATGCCGAAACTGGCCGCCAGCAGCGACCGCTTCAGCGATTTTGTACCAAGTCTTGTCATTACGCTCCCTCCAAATGCGCGCCGGGCCCCGCGGGCATCGGCGACGGACGTTTGACGCGTACCGGATTGCCCGGCTGGGATCACTACCAGCAATTCCCGTGCCAGCCGGCGCAAGGCCCGAAAGCCAGCGATTATCCTTGAGTCGCGGGACCGACTTGTCACGTTACAAGCAAATCGGGGTGACAATCTGTAATTTGTGTGGAACACTCTGTTCCGCCAGCATGCTGCAATTCGATCCGGCGTTCAGACCGGCAATGGCACAGGCCGTAAAATTCGGTCAGGGGAGTGACCGCAAGATGACCGACGCAAGTCATGACATGATGTATGCGGTGGCGACGTCCGCCGCAAAATCAAGCCGCGCGGCAAGCGGTTCCGCCGGGCGCGAGGACTATATCGAAGCCGCCTGGCGGCGATGCCGCGACGATTACAGGCTGTATCCCGAAGCACCGCCGGCAGCCGTTCATGTGGGCGGGGCGGCGCTGCGGCAGATCCGCGAGGAACATGCGTTGTTCGAGCGCCTCGGCCGGGTCGAAATGCACAGGCTGCTCGGCCAGATCAGCCAGCAGGTCGCCCAGTCCGCCACGGCATCGCGTTACGTGCTGATGCTGACCGATGCCGACGGCACCGTGCTCGACGTGTTCACCGACGCCGCGAATGCCGAGCGGGCGCGTGCCGCCAACATGATGCCTGGCTACATGTGGGATGAGCAACACGCCGGCGTGAACGGGCCGGGGACGTCGCTGCACGACCGGCGTTCACGCGTGGTGCATCGCGAGGAACATTACTTCACCCGCAACAGCCGGATGACCTGTTCGGCAGCGCCGATCTGGGGCGCGAATGGCAGGCTGCTGGGCGCGATCGACGCGACATGTCTTGATTGTGATGACAGCCGCGCCGCCCAGGTGCCGACGATCGCTCTGGTCAGCATGTCGGCGCGCATCATCGAGCAACTGCATTTTACCAACAGTTTCCGTGACTGCATGATCATGCGCTTCCATGAGCGTCCCGAACTCGTCGGCCTGCCGTATGATTCCCTCCTGGCGGTTGATTCGGACGGATTGATCCGCGCGGTTGACAATTCCGTGCCCTCCATGCTCGGCGCCGCCGGATACAACACGCTGGTCGGTCGCAGCGTGGCCGAAGTCTTCGACATTTCGCTCGACCGTCTGCTGGAACATGCCGAAACCCAGCCCTTCGCGATCTGGCCGATCGCGCACGGAAACGATAGGCACGGCTATGCCAGCGTCTGGCCGGCGAAGCAGACCCGCGCCCGGGCCCGCGCCGCCGTCGGCGCGCGCAATGCGCTGGTGGAGCGCGCACCGCTGCGGCCGCCGGCCGAGATGCGGCAACGCAAACCCGAGCCACCGGAACTCGCGGCGCTGGCCGGCTCCGACCGGGCCATGGCGCACAATGTGTGGCGCGCCGAGCGGGTCATGAACCGGGATATCAACATCCTGCTCCTCGGCGAGACCGGCACCGGCAAGGATACCTTCGCCCGCGCGATCCACCGTGCGAGTAACCGCCATGCCGCCCCGTTCGTCGCAATGAGCTGCGCGGCAATTCCCGAGCAGCTCATCGAAAGCGAGCTGTTCGGCTACGAGACCGGCGCGTTCACCGGCGCGCGGCCAGGCGGCATGCGCGGGAAGGCGGTGGCCGCGCATGGCGGCACGCTGTTCCTCGACGAGATCGGCGACATGCCGCTTTCCATTCAGGCCCGCCTGCTCCGGTTGCTGGAAGAGAAGGAAATCGTGCCGCTCGGCAGTTCCACGCCGATTCCGGTCGACATCAAGGTCATCAGCGCCACCCATCGCGACCTCGAGGCCATGGTGGCGCGCGGCGAGTTCCGCATGGACCTCTATTACCGGCTCAACGGCCTGTCGCTGACGATGCCCGCGTTGCGCGCGCGCTCTGACCGGCAGGACCTGATCGAGACACTCTGCACCGAGGAAAGCGAAGGTGCATCCGTCTCCATCACCCCCGCCGCGATGCAGGCGCTGATCGAGCACGACTGGCCGGGCAATATCCGCGAACTTCGCAACACGCTGCGTACCGCCCTCGCTTTTGCCGAAGCCGGGCGCATCGAGGTGCATCACCTCCCGCACATGATCGTCAGCGCCATGCCCGCGCACGGCCCGGTCCCGCTGCTGCCACCGGCCGCGGAAGATCCCGAGCGCGAACGGATCGTCGCAGCACTGGAACGTCATCACTGGCGTATCGCCGCCACGGCATCCAGCCTCGGCATCAGCCGCAACACGCTTTACCGGAAGCTGCACCGCTTCGGGCTGATGAACGAACCGCAGTGACTCGCCGGCCCGTCGCCTACCTGGCCGGGCCGGACCTGTTCCTGCCCGACGCGCAGGCGCATGCCGCGCGCAAGATCGCGATCGCCGGCCGTCACGGCATCGAGGCGCTCGCCCCGCTCGATGCGCCGCCCCCGGAATGCCGGCCGGGCGAGGCACTCTGGCAGGCGATTTTCCGCCAGGATGTCGGGATGATGGAAGCCAGCGACATCATGATCGCCCATCTCACGCCGTTCCGCGGCGCCTCCGCCGATGCCGGCACGCTGGTCGAGCTGGGCTGGTTCCTCGGCCGCCGCCGGCCCTGTTTCGGCTATTCGAACACGCCCACGCCCTTCAGCGCGCGCAGCCGCCGCCAGATCGCCACCCTCCCCGATCCCGTGACCGATGTTGCGGTCGAGGATTTCGGCCTCGGCGACAACCTGATGGTGATCGGTGCGCTGGAAGGCGGGCTGCTCATCCCGCCGGGCGGGCAGGACCTGCCGTTCGACTCGCTCGCGATGTTCGAACGCTGTGTCGCGCGGGCGGCAGCATTTCTTGCGGGCAGGTCGCCGCCAGGCTGAGCATCGCCGGCGCCGGCGCGACCAGCTTGCGATGGAGCAGCCGGGCAAGGCCGCGCGCCACCAGCATGCTGTGGAGATACTGGCAGGGCTGCGCGAGATGATCCTCGCTGTTGTAGAAATCGGCCCGCGGGTAACGGCTGTGATCGGCGAGTTCGAGGAACCGCCCGCCATGGCGCAGATAGACGGCGCGGATGGCGCGGACGTCTGCCTCCGGCAATTTTACATCGCGGAAATCCGTCGGCAGCCCGCCAATCACGATCACGCCTCGGGCTGATGCGGCGGCGACGAACCGGGCGATCAGGACCGTGCCATAGCCATGGACGATGGCCGGGGGGGATGGCTCGACCCTATGCAGGCCAGCGAGGAAAGACCGGTCGGCGGTGGCAAGGCTGGTGCCGATCTCGTCGCCCTCGGCATCTTCCTCATGGGCGAGGCGGGCGTGCAGATGGCCGAGGCCGGCCGCGCGCGCCAGCATCTCCACCAGCGCTTCCAGCCCATCCGGCATGGTGTTGTCGAACGCGGCGCCGAGAATCCGGTCCGGCGGCAGCCGCCACAAGAGGGCGCGGTCGTGGCGAAACAGCATGGCGCCATCGACATCCATCCGGTTGGCCGCACGGCTGACGTCGTATTGCTGCACCTCCATCGGCAGGTAGACGATGTCACCGCGATGCAGCACGGGCAGCCAGCGGAGAAACAGATCGTCGAGCCCGATGCCGACGGCGATGCCGCCATTCTCGCATTGCAGCGCCAGCATCGCGCCGATCACCCGGCAGGAATGCGAATAGGGCCCGTTCGAGCCGGCGAGGATCACCAGCTTCGGCGAGGGCAATGTCGCGGCACGCGCGAGTTTCCCGCGCATCTCCAGCCGCAGCAGGCCGAGCGAGAGCGGGCGGTCGAGCACGAGGCCGAAGGCCGCGAGGTAGAGCGCAAGCGAGGCGATGGCGCAGAGCAAAACCCGGCGCATCAGAACTGGAAATAGATGAAGGGCCGCGCATAGGGCGCGAAGATCAGCGCCTGCGCGGTGAAGGCGAAGCCGGCGACGAGGGCCGCGTTGCGCCCGCGCGCGCCGAGCGTGTGGATGTCGCGCGCGAGCAGCATGATCCCCCAGGCGAGGCCGATCAGCGCCGCCCCCTGCACCACGCTCATCGTCCGCGCCGCGCCGAGCCAGGGCAGCACCGCGACCGGCTGGGCGATCGCGCCGAGGGCGGGAATCGCGGCGATGATCTGGCGCGGCAGCAGCACGCCGCCGGCACCGACGAGCCCGCCCAGCATGATCCGGCAGGCCGCAAGGCTTTCGGCGCGGAACGGCACCCAGGCCAGCAGCACGGCAAGCAGCGTCAGCCCCTGCGCCACCACCCGCGGCAGCCGCCGGCCGAGCCGCCGCCACTGGTGATGGATCACGAGATACAGCCCGTGCAGACCGCCCCACAGCATGAACGACCACGCGGCGCCATGCCACAGCCCGCCGAGCAGCATGGTGATCATCAGGTTGAGGTTGCGCCGCGCCTCGCCACACCGGTTGCCGCCGAGCGGGATGTAGAGATAGTCGCGCAGGAAGCAGGACAGAGTGATGTTCCAGCGCCGCCAGAAATCCGAGATGTCGCGCGCCTGATAGGGGCTGCGGAAATTCAGCGGAAAGCCGATGCCGATCATCCGCGCAAGCCCGATCGCCATGTCCGAATAGCCGGAGAAATCGAAATAGATCTGCGCGCCATAGGCGAGCAGCGCCACCCACGCCTCGACGAGCGACAGGGAATGCCCCGCCGCCGCCGCGGCGAACCCCGGATCGGCGAAGCGGGCGAGACTGTCCGCCAGCACCAGCTTCTTGCCGAGGCCGAGGAGAAAGATCTCGATGCCGGCCACGAGGTCGTCATGATGCAGCCGGCCGCGATGGCGGGCGAATTGCGGGATGATCTCCCCCGGCCGCACGATCGGCCCGGCGATCAGATGCGCGAAGAAGGCGACGAAACAGGCATAATCGAGAAAGCCGCACGCCGGCACCTCGCCGCGCGCGGTATCGACCAGATACATCACCTGCTGAAATGTCAAAATATTGGCAGGACAAGATAGTTTACCAACAAAACTGCGTGGTTGTGGTAACGAGGGGTGAGTGACGATGGAAACTCACGGACCATTGAAAGGGCGTCTCCATGCTGCAGATCGGTGTGCAATCGACGATCGACCGGGTGATAGCCGGCCTCGATGCGTTCAGCCCTGACCAGTTCCCCTTCGCCGTGGCGAAGGCACTCACGAAGACGGCGCAGGACGCCCAGGCGGCCGTCCGGGAGGCGATGCCGGCAGAGTTCATCCTTCGCCGCGACTGGATCGTGAAGGGCATCCGAATCGAGCCGGCGCGCAAGGATCACCTGATCGCCCTCGTCTATTCGAAAGACCCGTTCATGGGCCGGCAGGAATACGGCGGCGAGAAGACGCCGAAGCTCGGCGGCCGTTACATCGCCATACCGATGCCCGGCGCGCGGCCGAGCGACCGGGACCTGATCCCGACCGAGCTGCTCCCGCAGAACATGCCCCGCGGTCTCTACCGCACGAGCCGGCGCACCGGGATGCCGCACGCCAGCAACAAGGGCCCGCACGGCGCGGCATTCATCCTGCGCGCCACCGATGGGCGCCTGTATCTCGTCCGGCGTCAAGGGAAGGCCCTGAAGTTCCTCTACCGCCTCGAGGACACCGCAGAGGTCCGCCCGCGCCTGAACCTGCGGGAGATCACCCTGCGCGTCGTTCGGCAGCGCTTCGCCCGCAACCTGGTGGTCGCGGCCCGGGAGGCTATGGCGTCTCGGCGCGAAGGTGATACGCTCACGGAATAAGCGGTCGAGGAGGCATTCAATGATTGGAATTCGAGGTCTCGCGGCGACGGCGGCTATCGCGTCTGCCGCGGCTCTAGGTGGGTGCGCCCATCGGATCGATCCGGCGACTCTGGGCGCGGCTCAGCAGCCGGTGACGTGCACCACGAAGGGCGAATGCGCAGCCCTATGGTCCCGTGCGGTGTCGTGGGTGGCTCTCAATTCGAAGATGAGGATCAGCACTCAGACGGACGAGCTCATCCAGACATATGCGCCGCCGCCGGGCACGGACTTTGTGCCGCAGATTACCGTGTCGCTGCTGAAGAACCCCGATGGGGGCGGCCGCATCACGTTCGCGGCCAGCGAGTGTCGCCTCGTATGCCAGCCCGGCCGGGTCTACATGGAAGCGGCATTCAAGCGGTTCGTGTTGGCCAATTGACATTCAGCCTTCCGGCTTCACAACCTCGACGCCTGCCTTCTCGCCGAGCTGCGCCATCCAGATCGGCCCGGTGAGGTTGTGGATGCCGCCGCCGGGCAGGCGGTGATGATGCCGACAGAGCACCACCAGGTTGCGGATATCATCCGGCGTGGCGACCGGCTCGTCGCCCTTCTCGTGCCCGAACCCGTAGAAGTCGATCTGGCGGAGCGCGGTCAGCACCTTCGCCGGATCCATGTTGCCCCACTCGGCCCACTCGAAGATATGGTGCGTCTCGCGCTGCTCGCGGCTGCCGCAGATCCGGCAGGGCAGATCGAGGCGATCGATCAGGATGTGGCGGGCGTGCCGGTAGGCCGGGCTCTCGGCGCGCTCCTCGTGCGCCGGGTATTCGACCACCTCGGTGATGGTCTTGACCTGCTCGTGGGCCGGCACGATCTCGCCGTCGCTCACTGTGCCCCCTTGGGCGCCACGCCCTTGAGCTTCTCGTAGGTCCGCATGCCGCCGAGACCGAGCATGGCGAAGACCAGCTGGGACAGGTCGCCCATCGGCACTTGCGGGAGCGCCGCGGCGCCGGGATGAACCACCTGCAGGATCCAGTTGCCTACCGGGTTGCCGATGAACTGCCAGGCGAGAGCGACGCCGCCGACCCAGCCGATGAACGGCCGCCAGCCTGCGACGAAGATGCTCTTGTTGTTCGCCTCGGCCGCGTCGACCGCGAGCTGCTGCCGGTTCGCATCCGCCACGAAGTTGAGCATCTCGGTCGTGGCCTCGGCCTCGGCCTTCGCCTTGGCTTCTGGATCCGGGATGTAGCTCGCGAGCTTCGAGATCACCGGGGTGAGGAAGCTCGTGAAGTCGAACAGGCCTGCCATCAGGTTTCTCCCTTCAGGAGGTTGTCACCGATCCGGCGGGCCCAGCCGCGGCCGAAGCTCGGCCAGGTGGTCAGATCGGCGAGGAACAGCAGCCGCCGTGCATCGAACCGTGCGATCAGCTTCGGCGCCGGCACGGCGGCGGCGGCGGCGATCGTCTTCGGGCCGAGATCACCGTCGGCCTTGGCGCCGCAGGCCTG
>JAJZFF010000409.1 GCA_021805485.1 Pseudomonadota bacterium | reverse complement strand
GCGACGCCAGAGCAGGCGCATCTCCAGGCTGCGCAGATAGGATTCGAGATCGGTGGCCGCGCCGGCGAGCGCGGCGCGCTCGCGGTTGGCCTGATACTGCGCGCCGCGGGCGCGATCCTCGGCGGTGACGGCGACCGCCTCGAAATAGCCGGCGGCGGCCACGCAATCGGCGTAGAGCGCCGGCTCGTCGGGCAGCTCGGGCACCGCGACCATCGGCAGCTCGCGCCGGACCAGCGCGCGCTCGAAAGGATTGTCATCCACAAAAACAAGCGAATCCAGCCCGATATTCAACTCCTGCGCGATGGCGCGGATGTTGGCCGGCTTGTCGTTCCAGTTGGCGACGAAGCTGGCGATGTCCGACAGCGCCAGGCGCATCTCGGGATGGCGTTCGAATGGCGCGCGGGCATTGGCCTCGTCGTTCTTCGAGCACACGGCCAGGATCACGCCGCGCCGCGCCAGGCTGCGGGCATAGTCCTGGAAGGCGACGAAAGCCTCGCCGAGCGCGCTGCCCTGGCCGAGCGCGATGCCTTCGACGCCGTCATCGCCGACGACGCCACCCCAGAGCGTGTTGTCGAGATCGAGCACGAGGCATTTCGCCGAGCGGCCCTGAAGTGCGGCGAGCAGGCGCGCGAGCAGATCGCCGTAGAGCGGTGCCGCGGCCGGGCTGATCTCCTGCTTGCCGCGGTGCCACAGCACCGGATCGTGCCAGGCGCCGACGCCGTCGCGCGCGGCATGGGCATCCACCGCGAGCAGCGCCACGCCCTCGGCGGCGGCGGCCCGGCGCAGCCCGGCATTGAGCCGCGCAAGCAGCGCCGCCGCCGAGCCGGGCAGCGCGTGCTCATTGCTGCCGAGCAGGGGCGACAAGACCGGCAGCGCCGTCTGCTGCACCACCGCGCAGCCGAAGCGTTCCCGCGCCAGCCGCCAGAGCCCCGCCAGCCGCGTCAGCGTCGCCTCCAGCGCGGCCTCCGCCTCCGCCGCGTCGGCAGCCGCGTCCAGCCCGCCGGCGAGATGGCGGGCATCGAGGGCGAACAGCGCGACATCCGGCCGAAACCGGTGCAGCGCCGAGTCGGAATCGAGCAGATCCTGCTGGAACTGCCCGTATTCCGGTTCATGGATGGTGACGAACAGACCGCGGCGCAGCGCCCCCGTGCGGATGCCCGGCTGGAGATGCGCCGTCGTCGAGGAGCCGAGCAGCGCCAGACGCACCGGCCGCGTGGCGAGCCCCTCCGGCGGCGTGGGAAAGCGGCGGCGCAACAGACGGTCCAGCCGCTCGGTCTGGAGCAGGTCCAGATCGGCATCGGCGAGGCCGACGAGGGTGGACCAGCCGACGCCCTCCTCCTGTTCCGCCGCCTTCATGCGGGCGGCCCAGGCCGGGTCGCGCTGGAGCCATGCCATGTGCGGTCTGCCCATCATCGCCCCCGGGTCCGATCCATGTGTGCGATGCAGCATATTCGATCTCGGTCCGGGCTGCCACCGTCAGGCGGCGCGGCGCCCGGACTGCCAGAGCGGGACCGTCTGCCTGGCGATGTCGCGCCAGGTATCGAGGCAGGCCGGCCGCTCCCATTCGAGGTGGAAGAAAGGCAGGCTGTACGCCTTGATGAGCCCCTCGCCGATCGGCTCGACCAGACCGCTGGGCCGATAGCGCTCGTGCGGGGCGACCCAGAGCAGGGTGTTCGCGCCATGGCGCCGCAGGCACTGGCTGAGGCGCATGATCTGCGATTCCTCGACCGTGTCCTCGGGCTTCAGCCCGTCGTCCGGCTGCCACTTGTAGACGAAGAGCTTCTCGCCCTCCTCCAGATCGGCCAGCAGCTTGCGGCGCAGAAAGCGGAGGCGCGCGACCTCGCGCCGCATCAGGTCGGCCTCGGTCATCGCCGCGCGCTTGATCCAGGTGTGGTACGAGGTGCCGTAGGCGGTATCGTGGACGATGTACTCGCCGGCGTCATTGACGCGCACGCGCATGGCGGCGGGGTCGCCGATGCGGGCCAAGCCGTCGTCGAGCAGTGCGATCAGGCTCTCGATCGGCGTGGTGGCGAAGCGGAACAGACCCAGCGGCTCGGCCGCGAAGGCGCGCTGGACCATGCCAAGCTCGCAATTATAGCCGATGCTCTCGAGCGAGAGCATGAGTTCGGTATCGCTCGCCGTCGCCGCCGGGCGGGAGAGCGGGACCGGGGAGATGGGCGCCGGCTCGGGCGCCGCGCCCTCGGCGTCCCCGTTGGGCAGCCGCCAGAGACGCAGGCTGCGGAAGAACAAGGCGAGCATGCGGCGGTCAGGGACCCCGCGGAGGTCCAAGGGCGTGGCGGCATCGGGATGGCGGAAGGTGATGCGCAGCGGACGCCCGCCGGTGGCCGGCAGCGCGACCTCGAAGCCGAGCACCGCCCGGCTGCCAACGCGCACCGACGCCACCACGGCGCCGCCGATCTCGATCGCCAGCCGCTGCGCGTCCAGCACGCCGGCCTCGGTGAGCGGCAGCACGTCGATTTCGAGCAGCGCCTGCATCGGCTCCCCGATCGGCTCGAGCAGCAGCGTGCTGCGCGGTCCGATCGACCAGGTCCGCTCGGCCTCGGTGTGGGCCCAGCCCTCGCCCAGGACCGCGGCGCTGTTGCCCGCGAGGCCGAAATCGATCGCCTGCAGCAAGGCCGGCGCCGCAGCCGCGGACACGGCGCCCGCGGGCGACTCGGGGACGTGCGCCATCGTTGTCATCGCGAAACCGGCCCCCCGAACCAGCGGGAGCGGCGCCGGACGGAGCTGGGGTGCGCCGCGGGAAGGCGCCGGATCATGCCAAATTCGGCCAGTTCGATAACCCTCGAAACGATCTCTGGAGCAGCCTCCGATCTGAACGCGCCGCTCCGATACCGGCAGGCCGGCTGGGCCGCACGCCAAGCGCCCATCCTAAAATCGGCGGCCGGCTGCGGCAAGTGTTTTTGCACACCACTCGATTAAAACGCATCAGGGTCGATTTTTGTGCAAAGCCGGTGGAACGCACGCAGCCTGCGACCACGCACCGGCAGGGCGACTGTTCCGTCGCCGCGGCGTCCATGGAGCTTCAACGAATCCAGGCGGACGCACGCGCTCTGTATCCAGTTGCGCATAGCGTTGCGCTCGTTATATACGATCACAAATAACCATGGCCGATCCGGCCTGCCTGGGAAGAGGACCTCATGACCGACCACACCGCTCCGCTGGCCACGGCCAGCGCGGCCCTCCTTTTTGCCGCCGCCGCTCTGCTCGCCGCCCCGGCCCGTGCCGATGACTCCACGGCCCAGGTCAACCTGCCGGACACGTCGACGATGCTCGCCGATGCCGGCAATGCCGGCACGAGCGGCACGACCAACCCGGACGACGGCCCCGGCTCTCCGCTCCATCAGTACTTCGCCAACTGGTTCACCCGCGTCGACAAGGCCCAGGGCGAGCAGCCGCACTGGATGACGCCCATCGTCACCGTCACGCCGCGCCTCGAAGAAGAGTTGCGCTGGGACCAGTATTGGCAGACCAACGCCAAGGGCGCCGGGATCGTCAATTATGATGCCGGCAAGGGGCTCGAACTGATCCCGTTCGAAACCGTCGAATTCATCCTCCAATACCCGCCCTATATCCAGAGCACTGTCTTGGGGCACAAAACGGTCGAAGGCTTCGGTGACTGGCCGTTCTTTCTCTACAAGCAGAGGCTTCTCACCGCCAACGAAGAGAACGGCAACTATATCCTGACCTTCTTTCTCTCGGGTCAGGCACCGGCAGGTATCAAGCCGTTTTCGACCAATGCCTACTACGTCACACCCACCATCGCCGGCGGCATGGGCTGGGGCGATTTCGATTTTCAGGCGACGATGGGTCTCGCCTACCCGATCAACAATGCTGCCGTCGTCGGCAAACAGCTGGTGACGAACGTCGCCCTGCAATATCATGTCCTGCAATATATCTGGCCGGAATTTGAGTTGAACGACACGCTCTGGCTGGACGGCAACCAGCGCGGCGGCAAGAATCAGCTGTTCGCGATGCCCGGCGTGATCTTCGGCCGCTTCCCGCTGTTCTGGCGCTTCAAGGTCAATATCGGCGTCGGCTATCAGACCGCATTGACCAAGCAGACCTATGAGCCGGCGCTAACCCCGCTCTACAACCACGCCTGGATCATGACCGCCCGCATCCCGTTCTGAAAGCGGGCCGAGCCCCGTGCTGCCGAAGCCGCCGGCGGCACGGGTCGTCTCCTCCAGCACCGCGACCTCGCGCCAGGCGGCCCGCGTGACGGGGGCGAGCACCGCCTGCGCGATCCGCATCCCGCGCGTGATCTCGAACGCCTCGCTGCCCGCGTTGAGCACGATCACCTGCAGCTCGCCGCGGTAATCCTCGTCGACCGTGCCGGGGCTGTTCGGCAGCACGATGCCGTGACGCAGCGCCAGGCCGGAGCGCGGACGGATCTGCAGTTCATGGCCCGGCGGCAGGGCCAGAACCAGGCCGGTCGGCACCAGCGCCCGTGCTCCGGGCGCGAGCGTCAGCGGCTCATGGACGGCGGCGAGCAGGTCCATCCCCGCCGCTCCCTGCGTCGCATAGGCCGGCAGCGGCAGCCCCTCGCCATGGGGCAGACGGCGGACCTGGATCTCCGTGCTCACGCCAGCGCCTCGGCAATGCGCCGCGCCAGCCGGCTCGCGACCTCGGTTTTCGTCATGCGCGGCCAATCCTCCACCGCATCGGCGCTGACCAGATGCACCTCGTTCTGCTCCCCGCCCATGATCCCCGTCGCCGGGGAGACGTCGTTGGCGACGATCCAGTCGCAGCCCTTGCGGGCGCGCTTGGCCTGGGCGTGGGCCAGGACGTGCTCCGTCTCGGCCGCGAAGCCGATCACGAGGCGCGGCCGCCCGGTCGCCAGTCCCGCGACGCGCGCCAGGATGTCGGGGTTGGGCGTCAACGCGAGCGCGGGGGGCGGCGCGCCGGCGACCTTCTTGAGCTTCTGCCCGCCCGGATCCGCCACCCGCCAGTCCGCCACCGCCGCGGCCATGACCGCGACGTCCGCGGGCAGCGCGGCGAGGCAGGCGGCGAGCATCTGCTCGGCGGTCTCGACCCGCTCCACCCGCACGCCGGGCGGGTCGGCGATGCCGACGGGACCGCTGACCAGCGTCACCGCGGCACCGAGCTCGGCCAGCGCCGCGGCGATGGCGTGGCCCTGCCGTCCGCTCGAACGGTTGGCGAGATAGCGCACCGGGTCGATCGGCTCGTGCGTCGGCCCGCTCGTCACCAGCGCGCGGCGGCCGGCGAGCGGCCCCGCACCGTCCAGCCGCGCGGCGATGGCGGCGAGAATCGCCGGCGGCTCCGCCAGCCGTCCCGGGCCGAACTCGCCGCAGGCCATCGCCCCCTCGTCCGGCCCGACCACCGCCACCCCCCGCGCGCGCAGCGCCGCCAGGTTCGCCACCGTCGCCGGGTGCTGCCACATGCGCACATTCATCGCCGGGGCGACCAGCACCGGCGTATCGGTGGCAAGCAGCACGGTGGCGGCGAGATCATCGGCCAGACCCGCGGCCATGCGCGCCATCAGATCGGCCGTCGCCGGCGCGACGACGAGCAGGTCGGCGGCGCGGGAGAGCTGGATATGGCCCATCTCGCTCTCGTCGGTGAGCGAGAAGAGATCGGTGTAGACCCGGTTCTCCGACAGCGCCTGCAGCGACAGCGGGGTGACGAACTGCGCCCCGGCCCGCGTCAGCACGCAGGTGACGGCCACATCCTCGGTCCGCAGCAGGCGGATCAGTTCGAGCGCCTTGTAGGCGGCGATGCCGCCGCCGACGATGAGCAGGACGCGCTTGCCCGCCAGCGCCACGCTCAGAGCCGCCAGCCCGAATGCAGCGCGACGATGCCGCCGGAGAGGTTGCGGACCGCGACACGCGAAAACCCGGCCTGGCGCATCATCGCCGCCAGCGTCGCCTGGTCGGGAAAGGTGCGGATGCTCTCGGCGAGGTACTGATAGCTCGCGGCGTCGCCGGCGACGAGCCGGCCGAGCCGCGGCAGCACCTGGAACGACCAGGCGTCGTAGAGCGGCGCCAGCGCGGCGACCTCGACGCGGGAGAATTCCAGGCAGAAAAAACGCCCGCCGGGGCGCAGCACGCGCCGCGCCTCGCCGAGCACCGCCTGCTTGTCGGTGCAGTTGCGCAGCCCGAAGCTGATCGCGACGGTATCGACGGCGCCATCGGCCAGCGGCAGCGCCTCGGCATCCGCCACCACCACGCCCGCGCGCGCGATCAGCCCGCGCTCGACGGCCCGGTCGCGCGCGCGCGCGAGCATCGCCGCGTTGATGTCCGTCATCAGCGCCGCTCCCCCGCCAGCCTCGAGCCAGGCGAGGCTGACATCCCCGGTGCCGGCGGCGAGATCGAGCAGCGTGCGGCGCGGGCGCGGGTCGAGCGCGGTGAGCAGCACCC
>JAJZFF010000089.1 GCA_021805485.1 Pseudomonadota bacterium | reverse complement strand
GCGTGACCCGTCGCCGCCATTGCGCTTGCGCGCTGCGGCGCAAGGCCTGCGGCGGCTGGCCGAAGGCGCGCAGGAACGCCCGCCGCATGCGTTCCGGGTCGTGAAACCCGACCATTGCGGCAATCGCCTCGATGGGCATGCTGGAATGTTCGACCCGCTCGCGCGCGGTCTCCAGCCGCAGGCGCTCCACCGCCCTCGCCGGACTCATGCCGACCGACCGGCTGAATGCCCGCGAGAAATGCCGTGGACTCATCGCGGCCCGTTCGGCCAGCACCTCGACGGTCAGACGCGCGTCCAGATGGTCGCGCATCCAGCCGAGCAGCCCGGCGAAGCGTCCGTCTCCTCCGCCCATCTCGATCAGCGCCGAAAACTGCGACTGCCCGCCCGGCCGGCGATAATAGACCACCATCTCCTGCGCCACGCGCCGCGCCACCGCCTCGCCCAGGTCCCCGGCGATCAGCGCCAGCGACAGATCGATGCCGGCGGTAATCCCCGCCGAGGTCCATATCGCCCCGTCACGGATGTGAATGGCATCCGGCTCGACCAGGAGGCGCGGAAACAGCCGCGCCAGTTCCTCCGTCCGTCGCCAATGCGTCGTCACCCGCCGCCCGTCCAGAACGCCCGCCGCCGCCAGCAGGAAAGCACCCGAACAGACGCTGCACAGCCGCCTCGCTCCCCGCGCCTGCGCCACGACGAAGGCACGGATCTCGGGACACTCCATTGCCCGCCGGCAGCCTCTGCCGCCCGTCACGATCAGAGTGTCCAGCGCACCGGCCGCACTGGCGGGTTCGCTGCCCAGCACGGCGCCGGACGATGAGCGGACGGGGCCGCCAGATGCGGAGAGGATCGCCAGCCGATACACGTCCGCCTGATGCCGCGCGGCGATCTCGAACGCCGTGATCGGCCCCGAGGCGTCGAGGATCTGGAAGTCCTGATAGATCAGGATGCCGATATGCCGGGCCATGGCCTGAAATGAGGGATCATGGTCATTTCGTCAATCGTGCCGTCATGGGACACTCGGTCGCATCATCGGAGATACCCCATGTCCCCACCGCCATTTCGTATCCTCTTCGCCGTCTATCCGGGCATGACCCAGCTCGATTTCACGGGTCCGCACCAGTTCTTCATCCGCGCGCCGGGATGCGAGGTCATCGTCGCCAGTCGCGATGGCGGCGATGTGCCGAGCGACGGCCTCGTCTTCGCCCGCACCGCCCGCCTTGCGGACGTTCCCGGCTGTGACCTTCTCTGCGTGCCGGGCGGCACAAACGCGCTCGACGCGGCGCTGGACGACGGCTTTATCTCCGAACTCCGCCGACTTGCCGCCGATGCACGCTACATCACCTCGGTCTGCACCGGTTCGCTGATCCTCGGCGCCGCCGGGCTGTTGCGGGGGCGGCGCGCCGCGTGCCACTGGGCGTGGCGAGACCTGCTGAAGCCGTTCGGCGCAATTCCGGATGACGGCCGCGTGGTGCGCGATGGCAACGTCATCACCGGCGGCGGTGTGACCGCGGGAATTGATTTCGCGCTCGTGGTCCTCGCCGAGATTGCCGGTCCGCAGGTGGCGCAAACCCTCCAGCTGGGCTTCGAATACGCTCCCGCCCCACCCTTCGAGGCTGGGCGCCCGGAACACGCGCCGCCTGACATCCTCGCGGCCTGCCGGCAGGGTCTCGCTCGGCTGGCTGCGACCCGCGAGGCCCAAACCCGCGAAGCAGCATCCCGCCTCGCCACGCAACATTGACTCCGCTGAGGGTGTGAAGCTGTCGATCCTGATGACAACACCAGGCTAGCGGTGGCGCGTTGAACCAGGCCGAGAGACCGCGCAGGCAAGCGGCCTCCCGGCGGGGTTCGTGACCGTAGCCGGTCTGGTGCATCAACTGATGGAGGCGCGCAACTCTACCGACTGGCCCATCACGTCCTCTCCTTGAGATGAACGGCGACAGCTTCCGATTGAGCCAATACCGGGTTCGCTCCGGCGGGCGGAAAGAAGGCCCCGGATCGCTCCGGGGCACACACAGTTGTCGCGAGTGGGCTTGGCTTGCAGAAAACGCGGTAGTCTCGCGCGAGTTCATCATGCCGCCGCCCGGCTCTGCCGCCAGTGGAGACCGCATGTCCTCCCGGACAGACGTTGCGCAGGCCTATCGGCCTCCGCCCCCACCAGCGCCACCACCGCCGGCACCGCCGCCGCCGCCCGCGCCGCTTCCCGACCCGTGGCCGCCCGCTGCGGGGCCTCGGCCAACGCCGATCTGGTCGTGCGTCATGTCGCGGTCGCGGTCACGGTCGAGATCGCGGTCCTGATCGGGATCCTGCAGTTTGTCCTGATCGCGCAGCCGGTCCTGATCCTGGTCCTGCGCCCGGGCCGTGCGGCTGAGGGCAACCAGGCCGGCAGCCAGGCCAGCCAGCCCGGCGGCGCCGGCGACGACGCGCCGGCGGGACATGATTTCCGATGAGTCGATACGTAAGGCCATTGTCTTGCTCCACGCCAAGAAGGTTGCCGCTTATTGCGTGTGTGGAGGCTAGGCAGACCGCATGTGCCGGGCGTTGCGCTGGATCAAGCAGAGAGTCGGGAGAAAGGACAGGGCGGGGCGGCACGTTCAACCGTTCGTACGATCGGCATGGAATAAGGACCAGGTTGTTTGGGGGATCGGCAACGAATCGGGCTCTTGGGGACGCTGGCTCCACAATGGCCCCCATGGACGATATGGGGGCGGAGCCGGGATGTGGTGATGGCGACGATTACGAAGATTTGGCGGGCATATTTTGGTCAGCGGAAGTCGATCAGGTCATCCGCAGGATCGTCCGGACAGGCGCAAGGCAGCGCGCGATCACTTTCTCAAACCAATCAGGCAGTGTCGGAAATTCTGCATATGGGTGGCAGTTGACAGAGGAGCGGACAGGCAACCTTCCGCGCGTGTCGCGAAGTGCCGCTTGACATCAGGCGGTACGGCCCTGCGGTGCGGGCATATCGTTCGCCGGCGCGTCGTCGGCCTCGACGAGTCTGTCGATTTCGGGGGCAGGCCGCGCCTTCGAGAAGATGAAGCCCTGGAGATCGTCGCAGCCGATCCGCGCGAGGCCCTCGCGCTGTTCCAGTGTCTCGACGCCCTCGGCGGTGACGCGCAGCCCCCGGGCGTGGGCGAGCTCGATGATCGCCCGGACAATGACCTCGGTCGCTGTCCTGGTCGCCGAAGCCGTGAATAAAGCTGCGGTCGATCTTGACGCGGTCGACCCGGAGCTGCTGGAGGCGGGCAAGCGAAGAGAAACCGGTGCCGAAGTCGTCGATGGCGATGCGGACCCCCATTGCCCGGAGCGATGCGAGGTTCTCGGCTGCGGTGCCGATCTGGCCGTTGGCGGCGGTTTCGGTGATCTCGATCTCGAGGCGCTGCGGCGGCAGGCCGGTGACGCGCAGGATGGCGGCGACCCGCTCGGCATAGCCGGGATTGGCGAGTTCGGGGCCGGAGGCGTTCACCGCGATGGTGCGGTTCGGCCAGTTGACCGCGGCAGTGCAGGCCTCGCGGAGCACGCGCTCGCCCATCATCTCGATCAGGCCGGCTTCCTCGGCGATGGGGATGAACAGGTCGGGCGAGATCCAGCCGAGCGCGGGGTGGCGCCAGCGCAGCAGCGCCTCGAACCCGGTAATGGTATGGCCGGCGGCGGCGTGAATGGGCTGGTAATACGGCACGATCTCGCCGCTTTCCTGCAGGGCAGCGCGCAGGTCGGCCTCGATTTCGCGGCGAAGGCGGAGCGCGTCGTCCATGACCGGGTCAAAGAACGCAAAGCGGCCGCGCCCGGTGGATTTGGCACTGTAGAGGGCGATGTCGGCCTTGCGGAGCAGGTCAATACGGTCCGTGCCATGATCCGGTGCGAGAGCGACGCCGATGCTCAGCCCGACGAACACACGGTTGCCATCAAGATCGAAGGGGACGCGGACGGACTCGACGATGCGCGCGCAGAGCTTCTCCACATCCTCGCGCCCGGCAACGCCAGCGAGCATGACGGTGAATTCGTCGCCGCCGACGCGGGCGACCATGTCCTCCTCGCGGACCAGGGCGCGGAGGCGCGCGCCAAATTCGCGGATCAGCGTGTCGCCGGCGGGATGGCCCAGCGTGTCGTTCACCTGCTTGAAGCGGTCGAGATCGAGAAAGAGCAGCGCGATCGAGGTCCCGGACAGCGCGGCGAGGGCGGCATCGGCGCTCTCGTTGAAGAAGGTGCGATTGGGCAGGCCCGTCAGCGGATCGTGAAACGCGAGGTGATGGATCCGCACCTCGCTCGCCTGCAGCCGGAGCGAGCGGCTGCGGACGACGGCGAGGAAGCCGGCGACGGTGAGCAGCGCCAGGGCGAGCAGCCCGCCGAGGATCGGCATCGCCCGCGACAGCACCGCCGTGCCGGGGCGGTAGGGGCGCCAGATGAAATAGCCGATCCGCTTGCCGGCATTGTCGTCGACCGGGTAGGCGGCGGCGCCGGGGCCGTGCGCCGGAGTCCAGGCGAAATGCAGGCCATTGAAAAGATAGTCGCGCGTCAGCCGGCGGGCGAAGGAGCCGTCGAGGAAGCGGACGGCGACGTGCAGATATTCAGTGCCGGGCGCCTGCCGGATCTTGCCGGTATCCGAGACGATGGGCTTGACGCTGATGACCGCGGGATGGCCGCTGACAACCGCAAGATCGGCAATGCCGGGCGAGAGGAACTTGCCGCCCTGCCCCGTAGCATGGCCATCGCGCATGTCATGCCGCAGGGCGTGGACGAGCGGCGCGACCTGTCCGCGGATCGCGTCATAGGCGGCGGGGGACGTCATCCTCCCATTGGCGAAGGCGTAGATCGGACGGTTTTCGGGGTTCAGCACATAGGCGCCGTCGAACCCGAAGTAACTGTGCATCCAGGTGCCGAGATTGTCGTCGATCCAGTGCGTGTCGTCGGCGCGGACCTTCTCCAGCCGAGATTGTCGTCGATCCAGTGCGTGTCGTCGGCGCGGACCTTCTCCACCGCAGTGTCCCACACCGTCGAGCTTTCCTGGTCGTGCGCAACCTGCGAGCGCAGCTGCGAGACGACGAGGGCGACCAGCCTTTCCTGCCGCTGGAAGGAGACACGGTCGGACTGATGGGCCGCCCAGGCGAGGAGCAGGAAGGCAAGCCCGCCGGCCGCCAGGGTCAGCAGCAGCGCCGGAACGGCGCGCGTCAGCACGAAGGCGAGGCTCGTTCGATTGTCCTTCCGTTGCAACACGACTGTCTCCGTCCATCGGACCCAGTGTGATCACATGAACGGGAATCGTTAATACTTAATGTAATTTTAGACTCATTACGTAGTATGAATGCATGCCGAAAAAAAACGGCCCCGGATGCTTCCGGGACCGTTCTGGGAGGGGAGCCTCGAACGTCTCTGCATGTCTCAAGGCCCAACGTATGTAACAGAAGAGACGCTGCACACGGGTGACGCGAGCATGTCATTTACGTCAGGTTTGCATCCCTGTTCCTCAACGCATCACGAGAACGTAACAGGAACGGGTTAACAAATCCACTCCGCTCCGCGATCATGTGTGGAACACATGAAAATCGGGCAATTTTACCGCCATTCCGCCACAAGGAAATGGCCCCGGAGCGCACCGGGGCCAGGAGGGAAAATGGGAGGAGAGTGTCTCGCCGGAAACAGTCGCGGGAGCCGGCGCCGTCAATATTACAACCATAGCGAGCATATTGCGTCGACGCAACAATAAAATGGCGGCGGACCGGATGCGATGAATCAATGACGGTCGCGAGTCGGCGTGCCAGCGTTATTCTGCAAACGCACGGCTTTCTCATGGAGACAAGATCATGAACCCTGTATTCCGATATGCCGCCCTGGCCGCGATGCTGGCCCTCGCCGGCTGCTCGAGCACGGCACGCGCTCCCGAAAGCGCCGCCCTCGGGCCGGCGGATCTCGCTTTCATCACGAGTGCGTATCAGCTCGTGCAGTTCGACATCGACGCCTGCTCCTTCGTCCGCAAGGGGCCGATCGAGCCCGCGGCGATGCCCGCGGTGGACAAGGTCTGCGCCGATGCAGCGACCTACAAGCCGCAGCTGCGCGCCCTTGCGGCCCAGGAGGGCGTGACGCTGCCGAACACGCTGCCCTTTGACCTCAAGGAAAAGCTCGTCTCGCTCAGCTATCATCCCGAGCCGAACCTGACCGTCGAGTTCCTGCGCGACGAGATCAGCAGCCATGAGAGCGCTATCGCGGTGTTCCAGGGCGAACTGCGCGAGGGACGCAACGCGGCCTTCCGGCAGAAGGCGCAGGAGGCGCTGCCGGTGCTGGAGCGCAACCTCGCCATGCTGCGCGCCGCCCTGCCCACCGGCACCGCGGAATGAGAAAAGCCCGGGCCTGAGGCCCGGGCTTCCCGCCATTCCGAAGGGGGTGAGGTCAGAAGACCTTGCCGACCTGGACCTGGAAGAAGATGTCGTTCT
>JAJZFF010000318.1 GCA_021805485.1 Pseudomonadota bacterium | reverse complement strand
CGCCCGCACCGTCCGGCAGGGCGACAGGCTGGCCGATATGGCAGATCCGCGCCGCCACGCTCCGCTCGGCGGCAGTATCGAACAGCGCGGCGCAATCCGCATTCAGCCAGTGATAGAGCCGCCGCGCCGCCGCCGGGTCGAGCAGGCGATCCGCCGCCCCCGGAGCGCGCACGGCAAAGGCAAAGACGCTGCGCAGCGTATCCCATCCTTCGCCCTCGCGCGCGGGATCGGGTACATCCTGCAGCACAAAGACACCATGCCGGGCGACCGCCGCCTCGACTGCCTTGCGGAAGCGCAGGATAACCTCGGCCTTGCGCGCATCCGTCACCGCCGCGAGCGCCCTGAATTCGGCGAGCGCCGCCCGCCAGCGCAACAGCAGACCGTAATTGGCGCCTTCCGGAAGCGCCACGGCCGCCTTCGCGGCGGGGGGCCATTCGCCCCGGCTGAAATAGGCCTCAAGCCCTGCTGGCAGCCGGCCACGTCTCAGCCGCCGGGCGATTGCCGGCGGAATCAGCGCTGCCCCCGCAAACGGCGGGCCTGTGAGAAATTTCGAGCCGGTCACCTGCACGACTGCATCAAGGTCGAGATATGCGCGGATCCGCGCCGGCGCGATCCGCAGCTGGCAAGCATCGACGACGATATCCAGCATGTCGCCGAAGCGGGTCCTCAGCCGTTGCAGCAATGCCATCGACGGTGCGAGCAGGCCGGTCTTTGAGAGATCGAGCGCATGCAGGATCACGCGTCGGCCTGATGCGACGGCGGCCTCGACCGCTGCGACGATCTCCGCCTCGACCGCATCGTGATGCCGCGGAGCGCCACGTTCATCCCGCAGCGGAATCGAAACCAGTTCGGTATCCGGACGGAAGCCCTCGATGGGTGCCGCGCGCGAAACATCGTGCCCGTTTGCCGTATCGATCGCAAAATGCCGCCCGACCGCCGCCATCGGCACGCCGCTTCCCGTCTCCTCGGGCGCGAGCAGGATGGTCGTGATCGGCCGCGCCGCATCCGGCAGATGGCTCAACGCCAGCGCCAGCAATTCACTGTCGGTGCCGGAAGCCGCAAGCACCACGGTCCCGCCGCGGGGAAGACCGAAATCCCGGCCGATCGTGCGCCTTACCGCAATGGCATGACGCTCGATCGGGCGACGCGTACCGTCGAGCAGCATCGCGGCCGTGATCTTGAGCCGAAGGCGATCCGCCGCCTCGTATCCTCGTTCGGAGACCGACGATGCGGTCGACGAGGCAAAGGTCACCGCCCAGGGGCGGGGCCGATGGCTGCAACCGTAGCCGTTCAGATCGCTCTGGGGGTCGCGCATCAGGCGGATGTCGCCTCCCGTCTCCATGATCGACTCGGCGATCCCGATCAGCGGCCACAGGGCGCGCAGCCGTGCGATGGCCGCCTCGTCCGCCACGGCCGCCACGGCGCCGGCCACATATTCGGTCAGACGGCGCGACACATCTGCCAACCTGGCGGCTCCGGGCGGCAGGTCCGCAGCCATCGTCGCCGCCCAGCCCAGGCCTTCCGGCAGGCTGAGATGTTCGGCTTCCGCGAACTGGGCCGCGACACGCGCTGCCGCAAGTCCCGCCAGAGGGACCGGAACGCCGGCGCGCACCAGGGCCATCCATTCGCCGGCCAGTCTTGCGGCAATGCGCGCAACGGCCGCACCCGCAGCTTCATCGATCGTCATTCGGCAGGCCGCGAAGTCGATCACGAGGTCCGACCGGGCCTGGCCAAAGCGATATTCCATTTCGCGAAGCATCCAGAACGCCACGTTCCGACGAAGTTCGGCACTCACCGGCATGTCTGCGCGGGCACCGGTGAGCCGGGCCGGCTCGGGCATACGATCGCTCATGGAAGGCTTATAGCGGTTCCTGGGCCGCCCGGCCAAACACGTCAGGTATCGTCGGCGCGGAACGCGTCGCGGATCGCGTGCACGTCATCCCCGACGACGAGCACGACGTCGAATCGCGTCTCCGCCCGCCCCCAGTCCGGCTGACTGGCGAGGACGATCGCCGCCGCGGCGACAAGACGCAAGCGCTGGCGCGGCGCAACCGATTCGATCGCGGGACGCAGAGCATTTCGAGCCTTTACCTCCACGAAGACGAGCGTTGTGCGGTCGGCCACCACGAGATCGAGTTCGCCCGCCGCTGTGCGCAGCCTCTGCGCAAGTACAATAAAGCCTTGTGCGGCATACCATCCGGCGACGCGCCTCTCTGCATCGCGCCCGCGATGCTCAGCCCGCCGACGGGCGGCCGCCATTTTTTCAGGTTCGTTTCTCACACCGATTGTCTCGACAAATTAATAAGAATACGGCATATGCAATTTTTCAGATGCCGTAGCCACGACGATTCGGTCCGATGTCAGGATAATCGGGGTTGATGCCCAGAATTTAGTATGCCGATAATATTTTGCGTCCCGATCTATTTCTGATAGAAATGGATTGAAAATTAGGCTCCGCATTTGGAACGAATTCGTGTTTTTAGAGTGAGAACGGATGATGCATTTTAACGATATTGGTCAGCAACTCCGGGCCTACCGCATGGAATCCGGTCTCAAGGCCGAGGAAATTGCTGCCCGCCTCGGCGTATCACGCGCGGCGCTCTACCGCTATGAGAAAGGCGAGGTCATCAAGCTCGACACCGTCAAGCGCCTCGCGGAGTTGCTCAAGATCTCGCCGCTGACCTTGCTCGGGATCGGCATCGAATATTACAGCCGTCCGATCGGCTATCTCGAAAGGCTGCGACAGATCGAGGAGACATCCGATCAAATCCTCCAATTTTTTGGACCGATCTGCTATCTGACGACCTCGGACGAATATGACTCGACCCTGACCCAGGTGTTCGAGGAAAACGCGGAATCAAGCGGGCAGGATCGGGCCATGGCCCGTTCGGCGGCGGAACAGGTTCTTGGCGTGCTCTCGGTTCGCAAGCGCATGTTCGTGGCGCGCCGCCCCTCGGTCATCGCGATTTTCACGACCACCGCGCTGCAACGATTCATCGAGCAGGGCATCGCGAACACGCTGCCGCTTTCCGACAAGCTGCGTCGGAAATGCCGCGAAGCCGCTCGCCGGGAAGTCGAACGCATGGTCGAATTGATGGAAAGCGAGCCGATCGGCCTGCAATTCGGTCTCATGTCCGGAGCCGAACCGAACGGCCCCTTTACAATTCTGCGCGCGCGCGAGCGCGCATCTCTATCCATCAATCCCTTCTCGACCGACGCGCCGCCCGATGCTCAGACCGGCGTCGCCATGATTACGAGCGCGGAAGATGCGGTGATGACGCATCAGCGAATCGCCGAAGGCGCCTGGCGCGATGCCATCAAGGGCCGCGCCGCCGCCGCAGAGGTGCGACGGATGCTCGAACCGGCCATGGCCTGACCCGACACGCCGGCGGGGAGACAAATTTCCGCCGGCGGGGTAATGCTCGGGCATGTCATCCCCACTGATCTCCACGGAAGCGCTCACCGCAACTCTGGACGACCCGAGCCTGGTCGTCTTCGACGCGTCCTTTTATCTTCCAAACGAACCACAGGATGCCCGGTCGCTGTTTGACGAAGCCCACCTGCCGGGCGCAGCCTTCTTCGATATCGAGCGCATTGCCGATACTGCCTCCGACCTGCCCCATATGCTCCCGGATGAAGACGGCTTTGCCTCCGCCGTCGAGGCGCTTGGCGTCGGCAATGACAGCCGGATCGTGGTCTACGACCAGCGAGGCCTGTTTTCGGCGGCGCGCGGCTGGTGGATGTTCCGCGTCTTCGGCCACGAGAACGTCTTCGTGCTCGACGGCGGGCTACCGAAATGGCGCGCCGAGGGCCGCCCGCTCGAACGGGGCCAAGCCAGATTCCGACCACCTGGCCGCTTCATCCCCCGGCTCGATCCCTCCCGTGTGCGAGACCGTGCGACGATCGAAACCAATGTGACGGGTCGAGCGGAAACCGTGCTCGATGCACGGGCAGCCGGCCGCTATACCGCCGCGGTGCCCGAACCGCGCGCCGGGATGCGCGGCGGCCATGTCCCCGGCGCCCGCTCGCTGCCGTATTCAGAACTTCTGGGCGATGACGCCACAATGCTGCCGCCGGACGTGCTGCGCGCGCGCTTCGCCGCCGCCGGCATCGACGATAACAGCCGCCCGGTGACGATGTGCGGCTCGGGCGTCACGGCCGCGGTTCTCACCCTCGGTCTGGTGCGCGCCGGCCTGCCGATGGGCGCGCTCTATGACGGCTCCTGGGCCGAATGGGGCGCCCTGCCCGACACCCCGGTCGCCACCGGAGAGGATCCCGCATGACCAAAGACCATTTCGAAACACGCCTGTCCCTGGCCTCCCGCCGGCCGGTCAAGTCGCACGGCTATGTGAATCCCAAGCTCGTCCGCGGCTCCACCGTGCTCTACCCCTCCTGTGCCGCGCGCCGCGAAATCGGCAAGCGCCGCCTCGAACAGGAGGAGATCTACGGGCTTTACGGTACCGAGACCCATTTCGCGCTCGAAAACGTGGTTGCCGAAATCGAGGGCGGCACGCATTGCCAGATCGTCTCATCCGGCCTTGCCGCCATCACCGTGCCGCTGCTCGCCTGGCTGAAGGCCGGCGACCACATGCTGGTGCCCGACTCGGTCTATGGTCCGACCCGCCGCTTCTGCGACAGCGTGCTCGCCCGCTATGGCATCGCCACCACCTATTACGATCCACTCATCACCGAAGACCGGCTGGCGGCGCTGCTGCGCCCGCAAACCACGGTCATCTTTTCCGAAAGCCCCGGCAGCCACACCTTCGAGGTACAGGACGTGCCGATGCTCGCCCGCGTCGCCCACGCCCATGGCGCCAAGCTGTTCATGGACAACACCTGGGGCATCCGCACGTTCCAGCCCTTCCGCCACGGGGTCGACGTGTCGATCCAGGCGCTGACGAAATATGTCGGCGGTCATTCCGACATCGTGCTCGGCGCGATCACCGTGGCAACCGATGAAGACTGGGCCTGGCTGCGCGCCGGCGCGCTCGATCTCGGCCAGTATGCCTCGCCGGACGATTGCTGGCTGGCCCTGCGCGGCGCGCGCACCCTCGCCGTCCGCCTCGCCGAGCAGGAACGCGCGGCCCTCGCCGTCGCCACCTGGCTCGCCGGCCGGCCGGAGTTGCTGCGCGTCCTCCACCCCGCATTGCCCTCCTGCCCCGGTCACGAATTCTGGAAGCGCGACTTCACCGGCGGCTGCGGCCTGTTCGGCGTGGTGTTCCAGCCCGAACACGATTACGACGCGGTCTGCGCGATGGCCGACGCGCTGCGCCTGTTCGGCATCGGTGCCTCCTGGGGCGGCTATGAGAGCCTTGCCCTGCCGACCACCAACACCATCACCCGCACCGAGGGCACCGGCCGGTTCGGAGGCGAGATGCTGCGGCTGCAAATCGGCCTCGAACACACCGACGACCTGATCGCCGATCTCGAACAGGGCCTCGCCGTGCTGCGCGGCCAGGCCCGCACCGCCTGCGCATCGCCCCCCTGCATGGCCGCCGAATTGCAGGATGGGTTCAGCCCGGACGGTACGGCATGACTCACCCCGTTGTTGCCGCAGCGCGCTTCAACGAAGCCGGTCTCATTCCCGCCATCGCGCAGCAGCACGATACCGGCGAAGTGCTGATGATGGCCTGGATGAACGCGGAGTCGATCGCGGAGAGCCTCGCCACCGGGCAGGTCTGCTATTTCAGCCGCAGCCGCGGCAAGCTCTGGCGCAAGGGCGAAAGCTCGGGCCATGTGCAGCGCCTCGTCGAAATGCGGCTCGACTGCGATGGCGACACGCTGCTGCTCCTCGTCGAGCAGACCGGGCCGGCGTGCCACACCGGCGCGCATAACTGCTTTTTCCGCCGTGTTACCGGAGACGGGCTGGAGGAGATCGCCTGAGCGGTTTTCGGCCGTCAGGCCGCGGCGCCAGCGCGGCGCGTCAGACGTGGAAACTTTCGCCGCAGCCGCAGCGGCCCTTCTCGTTCGGGTTCTCGAACGTGAAGCCCGAGGTGAATTTTTCCACCTTGTAGTCCATCACCGTGCCGATGAGGAACAGGGTGGCCTTGCGGTCGATCAGTACCGTGACCCCCTTGTCGCTCACCTGTTCGTCGGTTGGCGCCGGCTCGTCCACCCAGTTCATCTCGTAGGACAGGCCGGAACACCCCTTTGTGCCGACACTGATCCTTAGCAGGCGCCCCTGCTGGCCGCTTTCATAAAGCGCACGCAAGCGATCGGCGGCGGCGTCGGTCAGCTGCATCAGCGGCGGCAGGCTGCGGCGGGGCGGTGCTGATTCAGTGCGGATCGTGGTCATCGCAGACTCCTCAGAACATGTTGAGCGCGAGGCGCGCCTCGTCGCTCATCCGCGAAGGATCCCAGGGCGGGTCCCACACGGTTTCGACCTCCACCTCGCTCACCCCCGGCACCGTCCCCACCGCGAGGCGCACCGCCTCGGGCAGTTCCTGCGCGCTGGGGCAGGCTGGCGCGGTCAGCGTCATCTCCACC
>JAJZFF010000260.1 GCA_021805485.1 Pseudomonadota bacterium | reverse complement strand
CGCACTCGGTCCCGTTCGTCTAGAGGCCTAGGACACCGCCCTTTCACGGCGGCAACACCGGTTCGAATCCGGTACGGGATACCACTCAAATCATCGAATTTTTCCGCTTCGCCAACGGCAGATACCGGATATCTGGCCGATATCCGCGCCTCTTGCGGCGATGGCCGAGGCCGGACACTTTCATGCCGCCGCCGCTCGCATCCCGGCTCGCGCAAGCCCACCCCGCTGTCTCCGCGCCGCACCGCCGCCCGAGGCGCCGGCTCCGTCAGGAATTTTTACACCCTTGCGATGGCGAATTCATAAAAGCCTGATTTTCGCCGATATATTTTTTGGCATCAAAATTGCTGCGGTTCCGACAGCCTGAATGTCTTGCATTGAAATGAAAGTTGCAAAGCCATGAAGCGGATTTTCAAGATTATTATTGGCGCCATGGTCTTCGGTGGCGCCTGGGCTGCCACCGCCCACGCGGATCCTGTCACCTTCGGCGGGACATATTCGGTGAGCACAAGCAGTGGCCTCGGCGTGAGCAGCGATCCACTCTTCCCAGTCTTCGACCTCGCACCAACGTTTACCCTGTCTCCACTCAATGTTGGACAGTCGGTAAC
Organism: Pseudomonadota bacterium; assembly: GCA_021805485.1. Next base: position 5,900 of record JAJZFF010000260.1, on the reverse strand, counting down.
TGACAACCTGTTTACGTTGTATGCAAACCAAAAGGCAGCGGGGAAACAGACTTTTTCTGTCGCATTCGACTTCACTCAACCGCCTCCCTCGTTTGGCGCAAACGGCAGCGGGACAGCGGTCGTCAAGAAACAGACGTATTTTTTCGGACTTTTTTATATCGATAGTATCAAAAACAACTCAATCCAATTCACGAATCCACTTCTCAAGCTCAACTTCGGACCAAACAACGACGGCGAGCTTGATATAAACCTGTTTGCAAATGAATACTTCCCCCACACGGTCAGCGCCAAATTCACCTTCGTGAAGGACCCAACCGCCGTTCCCGAGCCGGGCTCTCTCGTTCTTCTCGGCACGGGTCTGCTCGGTCTGTGCCTGATATCACGCCGCAACCGCCGCCGCGCCTGAGCGCAGCCCGCGCCGTGGGCGTCTGACTGATCAGCCCGTGCGATAGGGCATCATCCGATCCGCCCGGATCGGATGGTGCTCCCGCCGAACGCCGCCGCATGGCCGCACCCCGTCGGCGACATTGCATTCAGTTGTATACAATCTTGACTTGACCCCGCCCGGCCTCTACTCAGCACGGGCATGAGGTCTGAAACGGTCTTTCCCGCGACGGTCGACACGCTGGTGATCGGCGGCGGCAACGCCGCCCTGTGCGCGGCGATCAGTGCCCGGCGCGAAGGCGCCTCGGTGCTGGTGCTCGAAGCGGCCCCCGAATTCTACCGCGGGGGGAACACGCGGCACACGCGGAACATGCGTTGCGCGCACGACAGCGCCACGGATTTCCTCACCGGCCCCTATACCGAGGAGGAATTCTGGCAGGACCTTCTCCGCGTGACCGGCGGCGAGACCGATGAGGATCTCGCCCGCTTCATGATCGCCGAATCCAAGGACATGCTGACCTGGATCGCCCGCCAGGGCGTCAGGTTCCAGCCTTCGCTCGGCGGCACGCTCAGCCTGGGCCGCACCAATTCCTTCTTCCTCGGCGGCGGCCGCGCCATGCTGAAATCGCTCTACCGCACCGCCGAAAGCCTCGGCGTGCGGGTCATCTACGAGGCGGAAGTCATCGGCTTCGACATTCAGGACGGCGTGTTCCGCGAAGCCCTGGTCCGGCATGGCGGCGCCGTCGTGCCGGTGAAGGCCCGCACCCTTGTGGCAGCGGCCGGCGGGTTCGAGGCCAATATCGACTGGCTGAAGGAATCCTGGGGCGCCGCCGCCGACAATTTCCTGATCCGCGGCACGCCCTACAATCGCGGGGACATCCTGCGCCTGCTGCTCGATGCCGGCGCCGAGCCGGTCGGCGACCCGACGCAATGCCACGCCGTCGCGATCGACGCGCGGGCCCCGCGCTTCGACGGCGGCATCATCACCCGGCTCGACTGCGTCGTCTTCGGCGTGGTGCTCAACGCCAACGCCGAGCGCTTCTACGACGAGGGCGAGGATTTCTGGCCCCGGCGATACGCCATCTGGGGCCGCCTCGTCGCCGCCCAGCCCGGGCAGATCGCCTATATCGTCTTCGATTCCCGCTCGCTCCCCCTGTTCATGCCCTCGCTTTACCCGCCCGTGCAGGCGGACGACCTGCATACCCTCGCCACCCGGCTCGATCTCGATCCGCAGCGCTTCGAAGCCACGCTCGCGGCCTTCAACGACGCGGTGCGCGAGGGGCATTTCGACCATACCGTGCTCGATGACTGCCATACCGAGGGGCTGTCGCCGCCGAAATCGCACTGGGCGCGGCGGATCGAGCAACCACCGTTCTATGCCTACCCGGTGCGTCCGGGCATCACCTTCACCTATCTCGGCGTCAGGGTCGGCCGCGACGCGCGGATCCGCATGAACGACGGCAGGCCGGCGGTGAACATGTTCGCCGCGGGCGAGATCATGGCCGGCAACGTGCTGGGCCGGGGCTACGCGGCGGGAATCGGCATGACCATCGGCAGCGTGTTCGGACGAATCGCCGGTCGGGAGGCGGCGCGCCATGGACGGAACTGACACTCGCGGCACCCCCGCTTTGGCCGAGGCCGCGCGGATCATGACCATCTGCAATTCGTGCCGTTACTGCGAAGGGCTCTGCGCCGTGTTCCCGGCGATGGAGCGGCACCGGGAGTTCAGCCCCGGCACGCTCGCGCATCTCGCCAGCCTCTGCCACGGCTGCGGCGCCTGCCTCGACGATTGCCAGTTCGCGCCGCCGCACGAATTCGCCGTCAACGTGCCGCGGACGATGGCCGCAGCACGCCGGGAATCCTACGCGGCGCATGCCTGGCCGCGCCTGGCCGGCGGCGCGTTCGATCGCGGCGGCATCGTGAACGCCGCCGTCATCCTGCTCTGCGTCACCGGCTTCCTCGCCGCCATCATGCCAGCACTTTCGGGCGCCGGCGGCCCGCTCTCGGCGCCCGGCGCGTTCTACCGGCTGATGTCGCATGGCGCGATGGTCGCGGTGTTCGGCCTCGCGGCCCTCTACGCGATCTTCACGATCGCCGCCGGCATCCGCCAATTCTGGCGCGCCGCGGGCCCCGCGCCGCATATCGGCCCCCGCGCGCTGGCCGGCGCGCTGCACGATGCGATGAGGCTCCGCTATCTCGATGGCGGCGGCGCCGGTTGCCCGGATGCCCAGCAGGCCCCGCGCGACCACCGCCGGCTGTTTCACCATTTCGTGTTCTACGGCTTCCTGCTCTGCTTCGCCTCGACCTGCGTGGCGACCCTCTACAGCTACGGGTTCGATCTCGAGGCCCCCTATCCGCCGACCTCGCTTCCCGTGATCCTCGGGGCGCTCGGCGGCATCGGCCTCGTCGCCGGCGCGCCCGGATTGCTGCTGGAGAAGAGGCGGCGCCCGCCCGCCTTCGCCGATCCCGCGAGCCGCGGCATGGACGTCGCCTTCATCGTCACCCTGTTCCTGCTCGGCCTGACGGGTCTGGCTCTGCTCGTCCTCCGCGCGACATCGTTTGCCGGGATCCTGCTCTGCATCCATCTCGGCGTGGTTCTTGGCTTTTTTGTCACAATGCCATACGGAAAGTTCGTGCACGGGATCTGGCGACTGGTTGCGCTCGTGCGCCACGCGGCCGAATTCGAGGCCGAAACCGCCGGGACGCAGAAGTAAAGCCACTCCGCGCGAGTGTCGGTCTGCCGACCGGACCTTGAAACACAATAATCGACAGGGCAGACCCAGAACGGGCTCCGGGAGAACACAGACATCATGAATCACACGACAGACGAGCCGACGGAACATCAGATCCGCAAGGTCGCGCTGGCCAGCATCATCGGGTCGGTCATCGAGCAGTATGACTTCCTGGTCACCGGCGTCATTGCCGCCACGGTCTGGGGCGGCATCTTCTTCAAGCTGCCGGGGCTGGCGGCCATCGCCGCGGCGATCGGCGTCTACGGTCTTGGCATCGTCATCCGGCCGCTCGGCGCCTTCATCTTCGGCAACATCGCCGACCGCCGCGGCCGCAAGGACGCGATGGTCTACGCCCTGGTCCTGATGGGCGTCAGCACGCTGCTGATCGGCCTGACGCCGACCTATGATTCGATCGGCGCGGTCGCGCCGGCGCTGCTGATCATCTTCCGCCTCGCCCAGGGCATCAGCTTCGGCGCCGAATTCGGCACCGCCTCGACCTGGGTCGTCGAGCAGGCGGCGAAGTCGCGGCATCGCGCCTTCTGGGGCGCCTGGGTCGGCTTCGCGATCCCGATCGGGCTGCTGCTCGGCTTCGGGTCCGTCATCCTCGTGAAGTCGATGATGACGCATGCCGAATTCATCGCCTGGGGCTGGCGCATCTTCTTCTTCATCGGCTTCCTCGTCGCCATCGTCGGCATCGTGATCCGGTCGCGGACCGAGGACAGCTTCGTCTTCGAGCGCCACCGCGCCAGACACGCGGTGCTCGACCTGCCGGCGAGCCGGGTGTGGCGCGAGATGCCCCTGCGCATCCTGCGCACGTCGCTCGTGAACGCGATGTTCAGCGGCGCCTTCTTCCTGTCGTTCGTCTTCGGCACGAGCTACATGAAAGCCGTCGGCTTCACCGCCACGCAGGCCGAAACCGTCGGGCTGATCGCGGCCGCCTTCATGTTCGTCTTCATGTATATCGGCGCGCGCATGGCCGACCGCGTGAGCCGTCGCACCGTGCTGCTGATCTCGGCCGTCGTGTTTCTCGTCTTCGCGATCCCGTATTTCTACCTCATCAACATGCACAGCTTCTTCCTCGCGGTCGTCGCGGAAGTCATCGGTTTCGGCTTCGTCTTCGGCTTCGGCTATGGCGCCATCCCGGCCTTCTACACCGAGAACTTCCCGACGCGGTATCGCGCATCGGGCGCCAGCCTCGGCTATCAGATCTCGCAGGTCTATGGCGGCGGCCTGATCCCCATCGTCGCCGGCCTCATCCTGCGCAGCGCCGGGATTCACCGTGCCTATGTCTATATCGGGCTTCTCGTGATGGTCTACGCCATCGCGGCGATCTACGCGATCCTGACGACCGCCGACACCACGCAGTCGGACCTCGAACACTGACACGCAAACCCGGTCAGGCCGCCCGGCCTGATCGGGTCGCCTCCCGCCCTCAATACCTGCTTCGGTGGACAACCACGCTGAGCCCGATCCGCAACGCGCCGCTTCGCCTCGCGCAGAGGCTGCGCGCATAGGCATCCTGGCTGGCCGTGACCGCCTTGCCGTTCACCATCAGGAACCGCCCGCCGATAGGCTGGTCCTGGACCAGATCCACCACTTTATTGTCGATATAGATGTTCTTGATGATGTTCGAGCTATAGGACATGTCGACCATGTAGCGGCACACGCGGCGCGGAACGTTCGAGATCTCGACGTGATAGGCGTTGATGTCATGCGGGTCGAATTGCATCACGAAATTATGGTCCCGCACGTCCTGATTTTTCGCGATATGCAGGATCTGCCCCGCGTCGAGTTTCCCATACTGTCGAATCTTGTGGAAATATGAAACGCTCATCCGGTCGTACACCTCGCGCCGGCTACTGAACGGATGCGGATCGTCATACGCGTATTTCACCAGCAGAACGACCGCCAGCGCCGCCACGCACCCGGACAGCACGCCAAGGATCAGCCATTTCGACTTCTGGAAAAAACTCATTTCGAACCCGATATCTATTCCTGCCTTTCTGATTTTTGTTGATGCAAAGTATTATGGACATATAAACAACATATTAACCGGATTCCGGCCGCCACGGCGAATCGTTCGATGCCATTCCGAATCGAATTATCAATGTCCTGCCTTCCGCCCGCATCGGACGCGCTGTTTCGACTCTGGCAACCGCCTAGAGCACTTTCCGATCCTTTCGGATCGGATGTAGTGCTCTATCATACTGATAACCCGAGCATCTTTATCCGGTCAGATGACTCCATCTGATCGGATGATGCTCTAGCGCGTCAGGCCGCCGCCAGATAGGCGCGCCAGCCGCCGAACCCGGTAATCTCGCGCGCCCCCTCCAGCGCCGCCGGCTCGCACAGGAAGCCGGCAAACCGCCGCCCGTCCGCCAGCGTCACCTGGCCGATCGTCATCGGCCCCGGCACGCCGGCCACGAACCGTCCGAACTCCGCCGGCGTCAGCGACCACCGCTCCACCGCGATGCCCGGCCCCGCGAATCCCGGCGCCCGCACCAGCCCCGGCTTCGCCGGCGCCGTCGCCAGCGCGTAAAGCCGGTAGTCCGCCGCCGTCGTCGTCGCCTCCTCCAGCCGCGCCCCCAGCGCGGTCAGCTCGTGGTTCAGCGCCATGCCCGAAAGATGCGCCCCGGCGACGACGATCGAGATCCGCGCCGCCGCCGGCATCGCCAGCGCCCCCGGCGCCGCCCGCCGCGACACCCCGCATCCCGGCGACCCGGCCCGGTGCAGCGCATCGCCCAGCGCCAGCAGCGCGGCGTCGCTGAAGGCCGGCCCGATCAG
>JAJZFF010000324.1 GCA_021805485.1 Pseudomonadota bacterium | reverse complement strand
GCCGAGATCGAGCATCTTCTGCTGGTTGACGGTCAGCGCCCCGGCGATCGCGTCGGCGTGGTCGGCGAGCCCGATGCCGGCGAGGATCTCGTCAATATCCACCGCGCCGCGCCCGGCGAAGGTCGCGGCAACCTCGATGTTCTCGCGCACCCGCATCGCGCGGAAGCATTTCGGCACCTGGAAGCTGCGGTTGATGCCGAGCCGGGCGATGCGGAACAGCGGCAGGCGCTGGATTTCCCGCCCCTCGAACAGGATGCGCCCGGCATCGGCCTGGTGCACCCCGGAGATGACGTTGATCGTCGTCGTCTTGCCGGAACCGTTGGGGCCGACCAGGCCGAGAATCTCGCCTTCGGATATCGAGAAACTCTGCCGGTCGAGCACGGTGAGCCCGCCGAAGCGCTTGCTCACCCCGTCCAGCCGGAGCAGCGGTTCAGAGGACATCGACATTTCTCCGGATCAGCAGCGACATCAGGCCGTTGGGCAGGAACAGCACCAGCAGCACGATCAGCAGCCCGTAGAGCAGTTCGAAATATTGCGGCGCGGAGACGCCGATCACCGCGTAGAACGCATAAAGCAGGGCCGCGCCGAGCAGCGGGCCGATCACCGTGCCCACCCCGCCGAACAGGGCGAAGACGATGGCGAAGACCGAAATCTGCAGGGTGAACACCGCGTCGGGGTAGAACACCGACAGGTTCCACGCATAGGCGCCGCCGACCAGCCCGGCGATGCCGGCCGAGGCCAGCCAGACGATGAGGCGCTCGCGCACGATGTTGACACCCGCGAGCCCCGCGCTGATCGGGTCCTGGTGCATCGCCCGCAGCCCGAGCCCGAAGCGCGAGCGGCGGAAATACGCGGCAAGCCCGGTGGCGAGCAGCAGGATCGCCAGCATCGTCGCGTAGCTCGCCGTGGGCGCGTAGACCTGCTCGATCTTCACGCCATAGGGCCCGCCGGTCACATGCTTGAGCGCCTCGTTCGCCACCACGTAGTAGATGATCTGCGAGGCGGCGAGATTGGCGATCGAGAAATACGCGCCTGACAGGCGCAGCAGCGGCCCGAGGATGAGCCCGACCACGACCGCCGCCAACCCGCCGCCAAGCACGCAGACCAGCACCGGCAGGCCGGTGAAGGTGACCAGCAGCGAGGTGGCATAGGCGCCGGTGCCGAAGAAGCCGACATAGCCGAACGGCAGATATCCGGTGAAGCCGTAGAGCAGGTTCAGCCCCTGGGCGAGCGCCATGAACGTCATCATGGTGAACAGCACGGACTGGTTGCCATAGACATGCGGCAGGACCAGGAAGGCGCCGGCGAGGATCGCCAGCACCGCGACGGGATAACGCATTGTACTGTTCCGCTTACGCACTGCGCACCGCCTTGCCGAGCAGGCCGGAGGGCCGGATCAGCACGATGATGAGGAGCAGCGCATAGGGCACGAGATTCGACCACGAGGCGTAATAGGTTTGCATCAGCATCGTTCCCACGCCGAAGACGAGGCCGCCGACCACGGTGCCGAGCGGATTGCCGAGCGAACCGATGATGATGATGGCGAAGGATGTCGTGGTCAGCCCGTCGCCGATCGAGGGCGACACCGAGCCGACCATGTAGGGCACGAACACGCCGGCGATCCCGGCGAGCGAGAGGCCGATCATGAAGGCGATCGCCGACACCCTGTCGACATCGATGCCGGTGGCGCGCGCCTCGTCGCGGTCGGCCATGATGGCGCGCGTCGCGAAGCCGAGCCGCGTGCGCGTGAAATAGAGCCAGAGCCCGCCGATGCAGATGACGCTGACCGCGGCGGCGACCCACCAGCTGTCCGGAAATTCCTGGCCGAACGCGCCGATATTCCCCGAGCCCAGCGCGTTACCGGGCAGCGAGCGCTGGTCCGCGCCGAAGATGAGGAGCATCACCGCCTCGATCATCTGGGCGATGCCGAAGAACAGGATGAAGGACAGCATCTCCGGGTCCTGGCTGCGCTGCAGGCGCGGCACCACGCCGTAATAGAGCGGATAGCCGATCAGGATCCCGCCGAGAATCGCCAGCGGAATGCCGAAGATCGGGTTGAGGTGAAGGTCATGCACCAGAAGCCACGCGCCGAACCCGCCCAGCATGATGAACTGGCCGTGGGCGAGATTGATCATCCGCATCACGCCGAAGACGAGATTGAGCCCGATGCCGACAAGGCTGAAGAAGATGCCGTAGAGAATGCCGCCGATCAGCGCGTATTCGAGAAGTGCCAACGGCGCGCCCTTTCTTGCAGGGAAGTTGGAAACCAGTGGTCCGGATCGACGAAAGATCCCGGCCCGTCACGGGCCGGGATCCTGCGGTTCCGGGGCGCCGGTCAGTGGTGCGGCGCGGGATAGACCGGTTTGCCGGTCGCCTTGTCCTGCGGATAGACCACGACGATCTTGTTGGTCTTGCCGGCGGGGACGAGCTGCGCCACCGGCAGCAGCTCGCCGAGCTGGGCGCCGTTCGCGTTGATCTTGAACTGGCCGAGCACCGTCGTCGTCTTGCCGGACATGTCCATCAGCGCCTGATGGAAGGCGAGCTGGGTGAATTTCGGCGCGGTGCCGAGCATGTCCTGCATGATCAGCCCGGTATTGTAGCCGGCCGCATCGAGGAAGTTCGGCGCGTTATGCGTCGCCGCGGTGAACTCCTTCACGAAGGTCGCGGTGTTCGGGCCATAGGTGGTCTTGGCGAAGGAGACGAGCGGCGGCGTCGGATAGGTGTAGGTATAGGCGAGGGTTTTCGCGCCGACATTCTTCGTCATCAGGGCGAGAAGCTGGCCGGGGAAGATGGTGAACGTCATCTTGAAGTGCAGGCCGCTGCCGGCCAGCGTGTGCAGGAAGGCGATGTCGTTCGGCGGATAGCCGAACTCGATCACCGCATCCGGCCGGTGCGCCGCGATCGTGTGCAGCAGCACGGTGTAGTTGGATTCGCTGGTGGGCACGCCGTGATAATACACCGGCGTGACGCCGCCCTTCTTCAGCGTCGCCTTCAGCGTTTCCGCCTGCGAGGCATCGAAATCGTTCGAATCGTAGATGACGGCGACGCGCTTGATCTTGTGGTCGAGCAGGAAATGGCCGAGCGGCAGCGGCCACACCGTGGAGGCGGGAATGCTGACATCGGCGAGATAGTCGGTCTTCTTGGTGAAGAAGTTCGCCCCCGAGCCGGTCGGGTCGATCAGCAGCATGTGGTGCTCGGCGGCCAGCGGAATCGCGACCGAGGTGAGCACCGAGCCGAAATCGGCGACCAGCAGGTTCACGTGGTCCTGGGTGATGAGCTGGTTGTACAGCGTCGTCGCGGTCGCGGTCGAGCTCTGGTCGTCATAGGCGACGATCTTGACCGGGATCTTCTTGTCGAACGCCTTGACGAAGACGCCGCCGGACTTGTTGACCGTCTTCGCCCAGTATTCGAGCCCGTGATACTGCCCCTCGGACGCCACCGCGAAAGACCCGCTGCTCGCATAGAGCGTGCCGATCTTCAGGACCGACGGCGCCGTCGCGGCGGACGCCTGGCCGATGCCCGCCAGCGCCAGGCCCGAGGCCAGGACTCCCGCCGCGCAAAAACCCCAGGCGCGTCTGAATTGTGCCCGCATGGTTGCTCCCCTTGATGCAATGAGCCAGTCACGGCCAATTGTTGAAATTTGACCGACCGATATGACCACAGAAGCCGGACGGTCAATACTCGCAACCAATAAACAAGCCGTGATTGCCGATTTTCGCCCCGGGGATGAAATACCGATCGAACTCGATCCATGACTGCAACGATTCTGCGCGGACGACGCGATTATTTGCCGGCGCGGCGGATGCCGCCACCCTTGCCGAATGTCCGTCCGGGCGGCATACGACATTCGTCACCGGTCCCGCGCGAGCGGGTGAAAAGGGAACATCGTGCGCTTCGGCCGGGCTTCATTGTCCCGGAAGCAAGTCGATGGCTGCCCCCGCAACTGTCAGCGGCGAGCCGGTGGTCCGTCCGCCCGCAAGGGCGAGCCACTGAACCGGGAGCGGTTCGGGAAGGCAGGGCCACCAGCGTCGAGCCGCGAGCCAGGAGACCTGCCGGTGTCGCACCAACCTTGCTGCCGGGCGGGGTGCACCGGAAGCCGGAGCCAACCCATGACTGCACGCATCAGCGGCAGCGCCTGCCGCGCGCGTCCTCTCGTTTCCCCCTCATCGCGCCGTTCGCGGTCCCACGCCCGCCGGGGAGGCCGCGCATGAGCATCGCGACCAGTCTCGGCTTTCCCCGCATCGGCCGCCGGCGGGAACTGAAATCGGCCCTCGAGGCGCACTGGGCGGGCGAGCTGTCCGAAGCCGGCCTGCAGGAGGCGGCGCGCCTGCTGCGCGCGGAGTCCCATTCGCTGCAGCAGGGGCTGGGCATCGGCCACATCCCCTCGAACGATTTCGCGCTCTACGACCATGTGCTGGATACCGCCTGCATGGTCGGCGCGATTCCGCCGGGCTATGGCTGGCGCGGCGGCGAGGTGACGCTGCCGACCTATTTCGCCCTCGCGCGCGGCACCGGCGGCGGCGATGCCGCGGCCGGCCTGCCCGCGCTCGAAATGACCAAGTGGTTCGACACCAACTATCACTATCTCGTCCCCCGGCTCGCGGCGGGGCAGCATTTCGCGGTCACCGCCAACCGTCCGCTCGCGCTGTTCCGCGAGGCGCTGGCCCGCCACCGCCGCACCCGGCCGGTGGTGCTCGGCCCCGTCTCGTTCCTGCTGCTCGCCAAGACCGATGACGGGTCCGATCCGCTCGACCTGCTCGACCGCCTGCTGCCCTGCTATGCGCAGGTGCTGGCGGAGCTGGCCGCCGAGGGCTGCGCCTGGGTGCAGATGGACGAGCCGGTTCTCGCCCTCGACCTCGCGCCGAAGGCGCGGGCGGCGCTGCGCCACGCCTATGAGACCCTCGCCCGCGGGGCGACGCCGCGCCTGCTGCTCGCCAGCTATTTCGCGCCGATCGCGGACAACCTGCCGACCGCGCTGGCCCTGCCGGTCGCCGGCCTGCATCTCGACCTGGTGCGCGGCCGGGACGATCTCGCGCCGGTCCTCGCCGCGATCGGCCCGGCGACATGGCTCTCGCTCGGGCTGGTCGACGGGCGGAATGTCTGGCGGGCGGACCTGCGCGCCGCCCTCGCCACCGCGCGCGAGGCGGCGCGCGCGCTCGGCGGCAGCGAGCGGCTGATGATCGCGCCGAGCTGCAGCCTGCTGCACGTGCCGGTCGACCTCGCGCAGGAGGACCGGCTCGATCCGGCGATCCGCCCGTGGCTCGCCTTCGCCACCCAGAAGCTCGCCGAGGTCGCGACCATCGCCCGCGGCCTCGACGAGGGGGAGGGCGCGATCGCCGAGGCGCTGGAGGCCTCTGACGCCGCACTCCGCACCCGCCGCGACAGCGCGCGGGTCCACCGGACCGACGTCGCCGCCCGGCTGCTGGGCGCGACGCCGGAGATGGAACGCCGCCCCGCCCCGCACGCCGCGCGGCGCGCGCGGCAGCGGCAGCGCCTGCCCCTGCCCGCCTTTCCGACCACGACGATCGGCTCGCTGCCGCAGACCTCGGGCGTGCGCCGGACCCGGGCGGCGCTCGCGCGCGGCGAGATCGGCGCCGCCGAATACGACGAAGCGATCGCGACCTGGACCGAGGACGCGATCCGCCTGCAGGAGCGGATCGGGCTCGACGTGCTGGTGCACGGCGAGTTCGAGCGCAACGACATGGTCAAGTATTTCGGCGAGCAGCTCGACGGTTTCGCCTTCACCCGGCATGGCTGGGTGCAGTCCTATGGCAGCCGCTGCGTGGCGCCGCCGATCATCTGGGGCGATGTCGCGCGGCCCCGGCCGATGACGGTGCGCTGGGCGCGCCATGCCCAGTCGCTCACCGCCCGGCCGGTGAAGGGGATGCTGACCGGGCCGGTGACGATGCTGCAATGGTCCTTCGTGCGCGACGACCTGCCGCGCGAGACGGTCTGCCGGCAGATCGCGCTGGCGCTGCGCGACGAGGTGGCCGACCTCGAGGCCGCCGGCCTCGCCATCATCCAGGTGGACGAGCCGGCCTTCCGCGAGGGGCTGCCGCTGCGCACCGCCGACCGCGAGGCCTATCTGCGCTGGGCGGTGTCCTGCTTCCGCCTCGCCACCGCCGTGGTGCGCGACGACACGGCGATCCACACCCATATGTGCTACGCCGAATTCCAGGACATCATGCCGGCCATCGCCACGATGGATGCGGACGCGATCTCGATCGAGACCGCCCGCAGCCGGATGGAACTGCTGGAGGCCTTCGCCGGCCACGGCCCCTCCGCCTACCCGGCCGAGATCGGCCCCGGCGTGTGGGACATCCACAGCCCGCGAATCCCGCCCGAGGAGGAAATCCTCGCCCTGCTCCGCCTCGCCCGGCGGAAGCTGGCGGACGACCAGCTCTGGGTGAACCCGGATTGCGGGCTGAAGACCCGCAACTGGCGCGAGGTGATTCCGGCGCTGGAGAACCTGGTCGGCGCCGCGCGGCGGCTGCGGGCGGAGGCGATCCCGGCCTGATCCCGCC
>JAJZFF010000481.1 GCA_021805485.1 Pseudomonadota bacterium | reverse complement strand
GCTCTCGGCGATGGCGATCGCGGTTGCCGACTGGTGCATCGAGGTGCCAATGGTCACCATACGCTCCACCCCGGCCTCGTGGGCGCGGGCGATGACGGCGGGGCGCTCGGCCTCGGTGAAGTAGTCGAGATGGCAATGAGAATCGATCAGCATCCGGCCTATATAGAGGTGACGGCGCCGGATCGGAACCGCGCTTGACCCGCGCAAGCGCCTCGGTCCATCTGCGGGCGGCAGATGATGGAGAATGCGATGACCAGGCCGGTGATGCTGACGATACTCGACGGGTTCGGGTGGCGCGAGGACCGCGCGGACAACGCCGTGGCCCAGGCGAACACGCCGCATTTCGACCGTCTCTGGCGGGAGTCGCCGCACGCCTTCCTTAACGCCTGCGGTCGCGACGTCGGCCTGCCCGAGGGGCAGATCGGCAATTCGGAGGTAGGCCACACCAATATCGGCGCCGGCCGGGTGGTCATGCAGGAACTGCCCCGGATCGACAGCGCGATCGAGGACGGCTCGCTGGCCGAGAATGCCGATCTGCGCCGCTTCGTGGAGGCGCTGCGCGAGTCGGGCGGCGCCTGCCACCTGCTCGGCCTCGTCTCGCCCGGCGGGGTACATGCGCATCAGCCATATCGCGGCCCTTGCCGGCGCGGTCGCGCAGGCCGGCATTCCCGTCTTCGTGCATGCCATCACCGACGGGCGGGACACGGCGCCGGAAAGCGCGCCGGACTGCCTCGCCTGGCTGGGCGGCGCGCTGCCGAAAGGGGCGGAGATCGCCACCGTGATCGGCCGCTATTACGCCATGGACCGCGACAACCGCTGGGAGCGCGTCCGCCTCGCCTTCGACCTGTTCACCGAAGGCAAGGGCGACCACGCTGACGATCCGGTCGCCGCGGTGAAGGCAAGCCATGCGGACGGGGTGACCGATGAGTTCGTCAAGCCGGTCGTGATCGGCGGCTACAAAGGCATGCGCGACGGCGACGGGTTGCTCTGCGCCAATTTCCGAGCCGATCGCGTGCGCGAGATCCTCTCCGCCCTGCTCGACCCTGGCTTCGACGGCTTCGCGCACGGCCGGCACATCCGTTTCACCGCCGCCCTCGGCATGGTCACCTATTCCGACGAGCTTGCGCATTTCATGCACACGCTGTTCCCGCCGCAGCGGATGAACGACCTGCTCGGCGAGGTGGTCGCCCGCGCTGGCAAGCGCCAGCTACGCGCGGCGGAAACCGAAAAATACCCGCACGTCACCTACTTTCTGAACGGCGGGCGGGAGACGCCGTTCGAGGGCGAGGAACGCATCCTCGTCGCCTCGCCCAAGGTCGCGACCTACGACCTGCAGCCGGAAATGTCGGCGCCGGAACTGACCGACAAGGTCGTCGCTGCCATCGAATCCGGCCGCTTCGATCTCATCGTCCTCAATTTCGCCAACCCCGACATGGTCGGCCATACCGGCTCGCTGCCCGCCGCGGTCAAGGCGGTGGAGACGGTCGATGCCGGGCTCGGCCGGATCGAGGCGGCGATCCGCGCCCAGGGCGGGGCGATGATCGTCACCGCCGATCACGGCAATTGCGAGATGATGCGCGACCCCGAAACCGGCGGCCCGCACACCGCGCACACGCTCAACCGCGTGCCGGTGCTGCTGACCGGCGGGCCGGCGGATGCGAAACTGCATGACGGCCGGCTCGCCGACCTCGCGCCGACGCTTCTCGCCCTGCTCGGGCTTCCCCAGCCCGAAGCGATGACCGGCCGGAGCCTGATCGGCGCCTGATGCCCCTGGCCGCCCGCCGCCTTGTCCCGACCGCCGCGCTGCTCGTCGCAGCACTCGCCGCTGGCACGGCACGGGCCGACCAGCTCGGCACCGCGCGCAACCGGCTCGATCAGGCGAACGCGGCGGCGCAACGCCATCGCGCCGCGGCGGCGGCGGCAGCAAGGGCGGAGGCCGCGGCGGCAACGCGTCGAAAAGCGCTGGTGGCCCAGGAAATCGCCGCCAACGCCACCTTGCGCGCCACCGAAGACAAGACCGCGCAGGTCGTCGCTCGCCTTGCCGAACTGGCCACGAAGACGCAGGCAGCCAAGGCGGAACTCGACGCCGATTCCGCGGCCATCGCCCCGCTCCTGCCGCTCATCACCCGGCTCGCCCTGCATCCGGCGGCGACCCTGATCGCCTCCGGTGCGGCACCCGGCAAGGCGGCGGAGGGCGCGCTGGCAATGCAGGGAATCACGCGGCATATCGCGGCCCGCGCTCGCGCACTGCGGGCGGCACGGCGGCGCTACAGGATGCTTGCAACGGAACTGGCTGGGCAGAAAGCGCGCATGGCGGCGGCGGTGGCGCGCCAGAAGGCGGATGACACAGCACTTCAGGCCGCCATCGCCGCGGTTAGCACAACGGAAAGCCACGCCGCCATGCGCCGCCAGGCCGAGGCCCGGAAAGCCGCTGCGGCCGCTGGACATGCGCATGATCTCGTCGGCGTCATCTCGCGCCTCGAACGCGCCCGTGCCGCCGCAGCGCGGCAGGAAGCCGCTGCGCGGATCGCTCCGTTAACGCCGAGAGCGCTCGCCGGCGCACCGGTTGCCGGCAAGCTGGTCCGTGCCTTCGCCAGCGCCACGGCCGCCGGCCCGGCGACCGGCGATACATTCGCAGCCGCACCCGGTGCCGTGGTCAGCGCCACGTGCAGCGGCAACGTGGTGTTCGCGAAGCCCTTCGCCAGCTATGGCAAGCTGATGATCATCGACTGCGGCGGCGGGTACGATTTCGTGATGGCGGGGTTCCAGCGGTTCGATGTATCGGTAGGCCAGCATGTCGAGCCCGGCCAGCCGGTCGGACGGATGCCGGCATTCGATGCGCACAATCCGGGAAACCAGCCGCGCCTCTATGTCGAGCTGCGGCATGACGGGAAGGCGGTCGACCCGGCGTCGCGATTCGGCTCCGGGTCGGGGGAACGCTGAAACCATGGAGCGCGGCTCTGGACTTCCGGCCCAGCCGCACTATTGGTGGCAGAGATGATGAGGATGGTGCGTATGAAGTTGAGGACCTCTCTGTTGATCACGGCCACGTTCGCGGTCGGCATCAGCGTCGGCATGGTGGCGCCCGCGGTGCATGATGCACTGGCCGGCGTTCGCCAGAGCGACGAGACTTATCGCCAGCTGGGTCTGTTTGAGAACATCTTCCAGCGGATCCGGGCCGACTACGTGGTGCCTGAAACCTCGAAGAAGCTGATCTATGATGCGATGAATGGCATGCTGACGGGTCTCGATCCGCACAGCGCCTACATGAACGCCCAGCAGTACAAGGACATGAAGGCAGAGACCTCCGGCCAGTTTGGCGGGCTCGGCATCGAGGTGTCCGAGGCGGGCGGCTTCATCAAGGTCATCACCCCGATCGACGGCACGCCGGCCGCCAAGGCCGGCATCAAGCCCGGCGACCTGATCGTGGCGATCAACGGCAAGCCGATGGTCGGCATAACTCTGGACAAGGCGGTCGACCGGATGCGCGGTCCGGCCGGTAGCAAGATCGAGCTGACGATCAAGCGCCCCGGCGTCGACAAGCCGGTGCATGTCACCCTGACCCGCGCGATCATCCATGTCCACGCGGTCAAGACCGCGCTTTACGGCGATGTCGGCTATCTGCGCCTCGCCAGCTTCTCCGAGAACGCGAATCGCGACATCCGCCGCGGCGTGGCGAAGCTTAAGGCCGAGACCCACGGAAAGGTGGGCGCCTATATCCTCGACCTGCGCAACAATCCCGGCGGCCTGCTCGACCAAGGCATTGCCGTAGCCGACGATTTCCTCAACACTGGCGAGATCGTCTCCACCCATGGCCGGCACCAGTCCGACGACCAGGTCTGGTACGCGCATGACGGCGACATCACCGGCGGCAAGCCGATCGTCGTGCTGGTGAATTCCGGCACCGCCTCGGCGGCGGAAATCGTCAGCGCGGCGCTGCAACAGAACCGCCGCGCGGTGGTGATGGGCACCCGCACCTTTGGCAAGGGGTCGGTGCAGACCATCTTCACCATTCCTGGCCACGGCGCGCTGCGGATGACCACCGCGCTCTACTACACGCCCTCCGGCAAGTCGCTGCAGGATTACGGAGTCGAGCCCGACCTTGTCGTGCACGAGACGAACAATCCGAAGGATCATTTCCCCAAGATTCGCGAATCGAACATGCCGCACGCCTTCCGCAACCCCTCGGGCCTCAAGGCGCCGATCCTGCCGCCGAAGCTGGTGCTGCCAGCCGCCGCGAAGACGATCGCGCCAAGGCCGCCGGCCAACTGGCCGAAATTCGAGCCCAAGCACCCGAACACGGACTACCAGCTCCAGATGGCACTGAAGCTGGTGCGCGCCATGGCAACAAATCGCACGGGCGCCAGCCAGGCGGATGCGGCGCACTGAAACAATGCCGCCAATCCGGATTGCGCGTTCGGTCAAGCTGTTCTGGGCCGGAATTGGCACGGCTGCGCTGACCGGCGCGGTCGTGCTGCAGTTGTTCGGCCCGCCAGCCCACGGCACGGCCATACTCACCGGCCCCTTCCTACACCGCAGCGGCGGCCCGATCCCGCCGCCCAACCCGGCACTGCTGGTCGCCTCCAAGGCCGATCCGGCTTGGAAGATTCCCCATCCGGCGCCGGACGGCATGACGCCGATGCGGTATTATGCAGCCGCGGCGCCGGTGCCGGTGCCGGAAGGTTTGCATCGCGTGGCGGTGATGGTGGGCGGGATCGGCGAGGCCCTGCAGACGAGCCGCGATGCCATCCGCTCGCTGCCGCCTGCCGTCTCGCTCGCGCTCACGCCGTATGGGCCGCACCTGCGTTCGGTGGTCGCGGCCGCCCGGGCCGCCGGGCACGAGACCCTGATGGGCATCCCGATGCAGACCGACCGCGAGCCCGCCATCACCGAAGGCGACGAGGCGCTGCGTGGATCGGAACTCGATCCGGTCAACCTCAAGCACCTCGACTGGGCGCTGTCGCGAAGCGCCGGCTATGCTGGCGTCACCGACGAAATCGGCATGTCGGTCGACGAGACCTATCTCACCCAGTCGCTGAACCGCCACTGGCTCGGCAAGCAGCTGCGCGCGACGGGTCTCTTTCTTATCACCGCATCCCAGGGCAGCAGGGTGCCCTCCGGCGTGCCTGGACGGGTGGCGGACGTGGTGATCCATCCCGAAATGAGCGTCGACGAACAGCGCGCGGCGCTGAAGCGACTGGCGGCCACAGCGGTCGCGAGCGGCTCCGCGCTCGGCGTGATATCCGCGCCCACCGCGGATGACATCGCCGTGCTCGCCCAGTGGTGCCAGGGCCTGAAGGCGGACGGGCTGGTGCTGGTTCCGGTGAGCGCGCTGGTCGCGACACAGGACACTCAATGACCGGCGCAGCCACCCTGCCTTACCGGCGCAATGTCGGCGCCGCGCTGTTCAGCCGCGCGGGCAAGATCCTGGTGGCGCGCCGCGCCGATCTCGGCCGCGATGCCGCCTTTCAGTGGCAGTTGCCCCAGGGCGGGATCGATGGTGACGAGGATCCTGCCGTCGCCGTGCTGCGCGAGTTGGATGAAGAGATCGGCACCAATGCGGTCGAGGTGATCGGCGAGATCGGCGGCTGGCTGAGCTACGATTTCCCGCCCGAGGTACTGGCAAAATTCGGCGGACGGCATCGGGGACAGAAGCAATGGTGGTTCGCTCTGCGCTTTCTCGGCAACGACGACATGATCCGCCTCGATACCCACGAACATCCGGAATTCGACGAGTGGCGCTGGACGGAGCTCTCCTCCATTCCGGCGCTGGCCGTGCCTTTCAAGCGACCTATTTATGAGCGCCTCGCGCGTGATTTCGCGCGGTTCGCCAAAACGGACGGAGCATGACGATGGGTGAAATGATCAACCTGACCGCCTCCTGCGGGCACAAATTCCAGGCCTATGTCGCCGGCGACCCCGCCTCTCAGCGTGGCATCGTGATCGTGCAGGAAATCTTCGGGGTAAATTCGCACATGCGGCAGATCTCCGATCACCTGGCCTCGTTTGGCTTCCGGGTCGTCACCCCGGCGCTGTTCGACCGGGTCGAACGCGGCGTCGAACTCGGCTACGACGCTGAAGGGCGCGACAAGGGCCTCGCCCTGCGTGCGGAAATCACGGAGGAGGCCGTGATGCGCGATATCGAAGCCTCGGCCGCCGCCCTTTCGCCGCGGCCCACCGGGATCATCGGCTATTGCTGGGGCGGCACAATCGCGTGGTGGGGCGCCACGCGGAGCAAGAGCTTCAAGGCCGCGATCGGCTGGTATGGCGGCGGCATCGCGGCGACGCGGTCGGAAAAACCGAATTGCCCGGTGCAACTGCATTTCGGCGCCGAGGACAAGGGCATTCCGCTGGCGGATGTCGAGTTGATCCGCAAGGCGCAGCCGGATGTCGGGATTTTCGTCTACCCGGGCGCGGAACACGGCTTCGGCTGCCACGACCGCCCCAGCTTCAACCCCCGCGCCAACGAAATCGCCGAGCACCGCAGCCTCGCCTTCTTCGCCGAGCACGTCGTCTGACAGGCCGCACCCGTG
>JAJZFF010000304.1 GCA_021805485.1 Pseudomonadota bacterium | reverse complement strand
ATCCAGAACACGATGACCATCAACGTGACGATGCACTGACGCCACCGCGCCGCCGCGGCCACCTCCGCGGCGGCGCGATTTCCGAGAGGGACGACGATGACGCAAACCCCTCAGGCTCGCGACCGGACAAGGCTCTCCGGCGGGCATGCGCCGGGATGCCGCGCCGTTCTGGCAGCCTTCTGCCTCGCCTGCGGGATCGCCGGGCCGGCGGCCGCGAGCAATTTTCCGATCAACGGATTGAGCCTCGGTGCCGGCAGCATCAACATGCCGATCCAGAGTTTCGAGTCGATGCGGTTCAGCCAGACGATTCATCAGGCCTATGATTTTTCCTGCGGATCGGCGGCGCTCGCGACGCTTCTGACCTATGCCTATCATCTGCCGGTGACGGAGAAGAAGGTCTTTCTCTCCATGTTCAGGAACGGCAACCGCGAGGCGATCGAGCGATACGGCTTCTCGCTGCTCGACATGAAGACCTATCTCGCGCGCGAGGGCATTCCCTCCGGCGGGTTCGACGCGCCGCTCTCCAAGCTCGCAGGGCTGCATGTGCCGGCGATCGTGCTGATCAACGACCACGGCTACCATCATTTCGTCGTTGTCCGCAGCATCGCGGAAGGCCGCGTGCTGCTCTCAGATCCGGCGGTAGGCCTGCGATCGGAGAGCGTCGCGCGATTCCGCAAGCAGTGGAGCGGCATCTTCTTCCTCATCCTGAGCCAGGCGCCGATCGCACAGAAGAACTTCAACGATCCGTCGCTCTGGCAGGGGAGCCCTCCGGCGCCGACCGAGATCGCGCGCTATGCGCTGAGCCTCGCCAGGTTGCAGGAGGTGACGATCCCGATCGCGAACCGCTTCTGAAGCGGCTTGCGGCATGACGCCCACGAAAGGACCATGACCATGACCGATCGTTCCGCGATTTCGCGTATTCTCCGCAGCGCCGCGCTGCTGGGGGCCGTCACGGCCGGGGGCGCGGCTTCGGCGCAGGCCGCGGGGCCATTTGCTGCGCTCGCGGCCGGTACCGCGCTGAGCGATGCGCGCCTTGCCTCGATCCGCGGCGGCTTCGACCTGACGCCGCAACTGACGGTCGACTTCGCCTACCGGCAGGTGACCAGCGTGAACGGCACGGTCATCGCCGCCGTGGCGATCCCGCAAATCCATCTCACGTTCGGCTCGGCGAACGCGCCGCTGTCGCTGCCCTCGATCGCGACGACCACGACGCCATCGGTCGGAACGACAGGTTCCGTCCCGCCCGCCCCCGACGTCACCACCCCGTCTGTTCCAACGCACCTTCCCGCCCCCACCGCGTCGCCGCCGGCCGCCCTGGTGCACAGCGTCTCCAGTTTCGGCGGCACCAATGTCGCGACGACCTTCTCGTCAAGCGGCATCGCCACCGTCATCGCCAATACCGCGAACAATGCGCTGATTCAGAACCAGATCGCGGTGGATATCGGCACGACCGGCATGTCCGCGCTGCTGACCGGCCAGGCACATGCCATGATGATATCGCAGGCAATGACCGATGCGACGCGCAATCTCCGTTAGCGCGACGCGGTGCGCGGCTGCGCTGCTGCTCGGCCTTGGTCTCGCACTGGCAGCTGCGGGGCCGTCCTATGCGGCCGGCCCGGCGGCCTCGCGGCCGGGGGGGGATATCGTCGGGCTACGGCTGGTTGCCCTGCCTGACGCGGCACTGGCCCGTACCACCGGCACCGGTCTCGCTTCCCCGCCGGTCGTGATCCGCGTGCCGGACCGCGGCCGGGTTGCGCTCTGGGACGAACTGACCGCCAAGCCCGGCGATCTCGGTCTGCCGGCCGGCCAGGTCACGATCACGCTCAACGGCCGTTAGAGCACCTTTATCCGATCCGGACAGATCGGAAGGTGCTCTTGTGTCCCGAATCTGAAATCCGATGGATTTCAGATTGAAAGTGGACGCTCGAAAAATCAGTATCTTAGTGGCCAGCTTATCCCTGAAATTCACCCACGAATTTCAGGGGCAGGACACAAGGGCGCCGTACGCTCCGACGCGCTGTAGCTCGTCAGACCGGCTCCCAGGAAAACACGTCGTGGCTGCGCTCCAGCGGCGTCAGCGAGGCGCGTAGCGCGGGAATTGCATGATCGCGGAGCAGTTCCGGCGTCCACCCGCCATCGCGCTGGACGGAGCGCAACGGCCGGCTCTGGCTCATCACGAAGATCTCGTTCCGGCGGGTGGTGAAAACCTGCCCGGTCACGTCCCGCGCCGCGTCCGAGGCGAGATAGACGGCGAGCGGCGCATTGTGATCCGGATCAATTTTCTGGAGATGCGCGATACGGGCCTTTTCATCCTCCGTCTCGGCACGGAGCGCGCTGGCCGCGCGCGTCCAGGCGAAAGGTGCGATGGCGTTCGAGCGGACATTGTAACGTTGCATGTCGATCGCGATCGACCGCGACAGGCCGACAATGCCCAGCTTCGCCGCCGCATAGTTCGCCTGGCCGACATTGCCGATCAGGCCGGACGTGCCGGTCATGTGCACGAAAGCGCCGGATTCCTGGCGGCGGAAATGCTCGGCGGCGGCACGGCTGACGAAGAAGCTGCCGTTCAGGTGAACGCCGACCACGGAGAGCCAGTCTTCCGGCGTCATCCGGTGAAATATCGCATCGCGCAGGATTCCGGCGTTATTGACCACGATGTCGAGCCGGCCGAAGGCATCGAACGCGGTCTCGACGATGCGGCGGGCGGAATCCCAGCGGCTGACCGTCTCGCCGCAAGCGACGGCGCGGCCGCCGCCCGTCTCGATGATCAGCTTCGTCTGCTCGGCTGGAACCGAAGAGCCGCCCTCGCCGGCCAGCGAGACGCCGATATCCGCGATCACCACAGCGGCACCGGCAGCCGCCATCGCCACCGCGACGGCGCGGCCGATACCGCTCCCCGCCCCCGTGACGATGGCGACCCGGTCTTCCAACATCGGCGCTGCGTGCATCTCGTTCATGGTCCCCTTGGGCGTCACCGGCGAACGTCGCGGAATGGCGGCCCGGATCGTCTATTCACCGCGGAATGCCGCCACCCTCTTTGCGAGGAAGGTCCTCCCGGTGATCGGCGCCGAGAAGCAGCGCAGCCCACATGGCGCCCTGCCAGGCAAGCGTCGGCACGAGCGGCGAGCCGCCGCGGATCTTCTCGCGCAGCGGGGCGGCGGCGCGGGTCACGGCGGCGCGCCAGCCGCGGCAAATCGCGCAAGGCCGTGGTTGACGATCATGACATTGCGCTCGGCAACGCGGGCGCGAAACGATCCGTCGCGCCAGATCTCGGTGCGGATCGTCTCGCCAGGCAAAACCGGGGCGGTGAAGCGGAGCTGGAGCTCGCGGAAGCGGGTGACATCGTAATCGCCGAGAGTCCGCAGCAGCGCGTGCGCGACCACGCCGAGGGTGCATAACCCGTGCAGGATCGGCCGCTCGAAACCGGCGGACGCGGCCACGGCGGGGTCGGCGTGCAGCGGATTGTCGTCGCCATTGAGACGGTAGAACAGCGCCTGTTCCGGTCGGGTTGGCAGTTCGACGACGAAATCCGGCGGAACGCCCGGCACCGGCGGTGGCCGCCGCACCGGGCCGGAGGGCCCACCGAAACCGCCGTCACCGCGCAGGAACGTTGTGCTGCGGGCCGTGGCGTAGAGCTTGCCATTCGCCGCATCCAGCACCTGTTTTTCCATGTAGAGCAGCGCGCCGCGGCCGGCCCCCTTGTCGACCAGGCCCGTCACCCGGGTGCGCCCGATGATCTCACCCTCGACAGGCAGCGGCAAATGCTGCTCAAGCGCCTGCTCCCCATGCACGAGCCGGACCGCGTCGACCCCGATGCGCGGATCGGTCAGCCAGAACCCCGGATGCCCGAGCACCAGCGCCATCCAGGGCAGCGCCAGCAGCCCACGGTGCTGATCGACAAAGTCGAGCTGGCGCGGATCGGTCGGCTCCTGCGCCATGCCAACCGATAGGGCATAAAACGCGACGTCACGAGGAATAACGCGTTGGCGGATGTCGGGGATCGGAAAATTCAGCAGCAAATCGGGGTCGATCGTCACATTTCCTCCTCAGATTCACCAGAAGGCGCAGCCTCGGGCCTGACCGGATGCCCGGCAGCGTTCCGGCACGCATGAACCCGCAGCACAAGATTCCGGAACGTTAGAAATGGCCGGCGCATGCCGATTTATTGCCGCAGCGACAGCGCGCCAGCGACCGGGCCACGCCTGTCCAGGCCGTCGTATGCCGCGCGCGATCCTGACGGCACCGGAACGTTCATGGGCTGTAAACCTCTTCGAGGTAGATTACGTTCCGGATAGCATTCGAACTCGTGAATGACAATCGGAATGACGAATGGCAGCGACTGATCAAGGGCCGCGGGATGTCGGCGCGGTGGTCCATGCGGTCCGCATCCTGCGGCATCTCTCGACGGCCGCCCATCCGCGCGGCGTGGCCGTCATCGCGCGGGAAACCGGCATCAGCCCCAGCACCTGTTTCGCTATCCTGCGCACGCTGGTCCGCGCCCGTCTCGCCTCCTTCGACGAGATCGCAAAGACTTACACGCTCGGCATGGGCGTGGCGGAAATCGCCGCGAGCCTTGTAGGCATCGGTCATGCGGAACTCATCCGGCCCGAACTGGAAGATCTTGCACGACACTATGGCGTGCCGGTCGTCCTCTGGCGGGTGACGGAGGATAATCATCTCGTCCTCGCCCACGAGGCGCATGGCGATGCCGCGGTGAGGATCGAAATGGCGCCGGGGCTACGGTTGCCCGCGCTGATCGGCGCGGCTGGGCGCTGCGTCGCCGCCGCCCTCGACCTGCCAACCACGGAATTGCGGCGGCGCTTCGCCCGGCTGCGTTGGCAGGCACCGCCGACATTCGCGCAATATCGCAGCGAAGTTGCGGCCGCGCGCGCAAAGGGCTGGGCGATCGATGAGGGGCAGATCTATCGCGGGGTGCATTCGGTGGGCTCCGTGATCGTCGATCATGACCGACGCCCCCGCTTCGCGCTTAGCGGCGTGAGCCTCGCCGGGCAGCACGAGCGCGAGATGCTGGAACAGCTCGGCGCCGCGTTGCGCGACCTGGCCACGACCACCGGCGCGGCGCTGTTTCCCGCACCTCGCGGTCATGCGGACGATGTCGCATGACCGCTTTCACCAGCCGGCGGATGCTTCCATCGTACTACTGCCCGTACCGGTTTCGACCCGCAGTGCGAGGCCCGTGCCGGCCCGCCGCGCGACGAGCCGGAACGGCATGAAATCGAACAGCGGGCTGAGGCCGCGGAAGGTGAAGTGCCGAGGCGCGGCGCCGCCGATCTCTGCGGCGAAGTCGAGCAGCAGGGTCGCCTGGAGCGGGCCATGCACGATCAGACCGGGATACGATTCCGCATCGCGCGCATAGGACCGGTCGTAGTGGATGCGATGGCCATTGAAGGTGAGCGCCGAATAGCGGAACAGCGTCACCGGGCCGGCCTGCATGTCGCGGTGCCATTCAGCATCCTCCGGCGGCGGACCAAGGGGCACGGGTTCGGCAGATGGCGCATCACCGACCGCCGCCGCGCGATAGACGATATCGTGCCGTTCGGTCAGGGCAGGGCCACGCGGCGAGACGATCTCATGATCGACGGCGACGAAGCAGAGCGGGCCGGATCGGCCCTCCTTGACCACGACATCCGCGATTCGCGAGCGGCGTTCGACCTCCTCGCCCACACGCAGCCGATCGGCGAAGCGCAAGGTGCCGCCGGCCCACATCCGGCGCGGCAGGGGCACGGGCGGCAGGAAGCCGCCGCGCGCGGGGTGGCCATCCGGCCCGAGGGCGGCGGTGACCGCGGTGGGGGGGGCGAGGCACCAGTGGATCGCGAGCGGCGCGGGATCGCCGGCGCGGGGTGCTGGATCGTCACGATCGAACGTCGCGGCGAATTCGCGGACGAGGCGAGGGGCGACGACATCGCGCGTGGTTTCGGTGCGGCCGATCCAGGATTTGAGGTGATCGATATCGAGCGGCATCGTCATGGCGCGGGCTCCGGAGGCGGGGAGAACCCGAGTTCGGCGAGAACGTTCTCCGTGTGCTCGCCGATCGCGGGGATCGGGCCGTAATCGCGCGCCGCGCCGCGCAGGATCGGCGCCGGCGCGGGCAGGGACACCGGCCCTGCGGCGCTGTCGACCGCGATGCGGCGCAAATGAGGATGGCGGACGAGGGCGGCCATGTCGTTCAGTTCGGCGAAGGCGATGCCGGCCTCCGTCAGCCGCGCGATCAGCGCCGCCGCCGGCAGCGCTGCGAAGACCGCGCCCACCGCCGCATCGGTGTCGTGCCGGTGCCGCACCCGCGCGACGTTGTCGACAAAGCGCGTGTCCTGCGGCATGTCGGGCGTCTGCAGCACGTCACGGCAGAAGACCCGCCATTCGCGCTCGCTCTGGATCGAGATCAGCAGTTGGCGGCCATCCCCGGTGGCGAAGACGCCATAGGGCGCAATCGAGGGATGGGCCAGGCCAACGCGCCGGGGCGGGTGCCCGGCCTCGGTGTTGAGCAGCGGCACAGCCAGCCAGTCAGCCATCACG
>JAJZFF010000358.1 GCA_021805485.1 Pseudomonadota bacterium | reverse complement strand
CCGATGCGGCCCTGTTCGAGATCGGTCCGGGCTTCGAGGATGACAGCCTGGCCGGCCAGCGCGCGATCGCCGCCGGGCTGCGGACCGGGACGACGCCGCGCCACTGGCGCGCGGCGGCTCGCCCGGTGGAGTGGGTGGATGCGAAGGACGATGCGCTGGCCCTGCTCGCCGCGCTTGGCGTGCCCGCGGACAGCCTGACGAGCACGCGCGAGGCACCGGATTTTTATCATCCCGGCCGGTCCGGGGTGGTGCGTCAGGGACCGAAAACGGTGCTCGCCCGCTTCGGCGAACTTCATCCGCGGCTTGTCGGCGCGCTCGACCTTCCTCCCGCCTGCGTCTTCGAGCTCTTCCTCGATGCCATCCCGGAGCCGAAGCGCCGCCGCCGGGCCGCGCTGGAGCTGTCGCCGTTCCAGCCGCTGCGGCGCGATTTCGCCTTTCTCGTCGAGGCCTCGGTCAGCGCGGAGGCCTTGCTGCGTGCCGCCCGTGGCGCCGAGCGGGGGCTGATTTCCGGCGTCGCACTGTTCGACGTCTACGAAGGCGAGAAACTGCCCCCCGGCCAGAAATCGCTGGCGATCGAGGTGACCTTCCAGCCCCGCGAGCGGACGTTCACCGACGCTGAGATCGAGGCGCTCGCCGCGAAAGTGATCGCGGCGGTGATGAAGGCGACCGGCGCGACGCTGCGGGGATAGGCGCCGCCGTGGGCGCCTTCTCGCCATTTTACTACTTCGCCGGCATGGCGCTGCTGTTCGCGCTCGCCGCGACACCGGCGCTGCGGCTGGCCGACGACCCCGCCGCCGGTGCCGCGCGCGTCTCGACCCTGGACGGGCTGCGCGGGTTCCTGGCGCTCGCGGTCGTTTTCCATCACGCGGCGATCTACCGGCAGTTCATCGCCGATGGGCGCTGGGTTGCGCCGCCTTCAAGCTTCTACGTCCTGCTCGGCCAGGTCGGCGTGTCGCTGTTCTTCATGGTCACGGGCTATCTGTTCTGGACCAAATGCATCCGCGCGCGCGGCCTGCCGCCCTGGCGCAGCCTGTATATCGGGCGGGTCTTCCGCATCGGACCGCTCTACGGCGTGGCGATCGCCGCCATGCTCGCGATCGTTTTCGCCCGGACCGGCCCCACCCTGCGCGAGCCCGGCCCAGCGCTGATCCGCCATATCCTGGACTGGAGCCTGCTCGGCTACCGCTTCGGGCCGGACGTGAACGGCTACAGCCAGACCTTCACGATCCTCGCCGGCGTGACCTGGACCCTGCATTATGAATGGCTGTTCTATGCCAGCCTGATCCTGACCGCGCTTTTCGCCCGCTCGCTGCGCACGCACCTGGTGCTCCCGCTGCTCGGGCTGGTGGTCGGTGTGTCGCTGACCGTCGCCGGGCGGGGGGGCGTGCATTCGCCGGCCCCGGATGCGGTCATCCTGGCGCTCTTCTCCGCCGGCATGCTGGCAGCCTCGCTGCAGCAGGCGGAGCTGATTCCCCCTCTCGGCGATGGCCTCGCGTCGGTTCTCGCGCTGGGTCTGCTGGCAGCGCTGTTCACCACCGCCAGCAGCGCCTATGCCGGGACCCCGATCGTGCTGATGGCGCTGATCTTCGTTCTGGTCAGCAACGGCTGCAGTCTCTTCGGGCTGTTCCATTCGCGACCCGCGCAACGGCTCGGCGCGATCAGCTATGGCGTGTATCTGCTCCAGGGGCTGCCCCTGGCGCTGCTGTTCGCCAGCCCGTGGGCGCGCGGGCAGGCGCTCGCCTCGGGCCTGGCGCACTGGGAGATCAGCTGGCTGGCCGCGGCCCTGCTGGTGCTGGCGGCCACGCTCGCCCACGCCGCCATCGAGCGCCCCGGCATCGCGCTGGGCCGGCGCATCGCGGTCTGGGCCGAGCCAGCAACGCGTCCGCGCTCCGAGGGTCGAGCCATGCCACAGCCGCCGGGCTGACACCGGGAGCCTGGACAGCGCAGGGCCGACGCCATACGTGCCTCGGGTCGGCCGAACAAGGCTGGCCCATCATTGCCGGCCACCATTGGAGGAATGTCTCATGCATGCGATCGAAGCCCGCGAGGTGGCGCTGTCCATGATCCGCTGCTACGGCACCCGTGCCCAGGCGATCGCCAGCGAGCGGCTGCGCCAGAGCCGCGGCGAGGGCGATGCCGCGGCCGTCGACGCCTGGGAACAGGTTCGCGCGATGATCTGGGAGCTGCGCCGTACCGAACGTCTCGTGCCGCGCGTCACGCACTGACGCCGCTTTGCGCGGATCGCCGCGTCCTTGCCCGGGCTCTGGCTGACAGGGAGAGGATTTTCGCCTAATCCTCCCCCGCCCCGGCCTGCCGCCGGGGTTGAGCAGAGCACCCCGCATGACCGATACCCCGATCGACCAGATCCGCAACTTCGCCATCATCGCCCATATCGATCACGGCAAGTCCACCCTCGCGGACCGCCTGATCCAGGCGACGGGGGCGCTGTCCGCGCGCGAAATGACCGAGCAGGTGCTCGATTCCATGGACCTCGAGCGCGAGCGCGGCATCACCATCAAGGCGCAGACCGTTCGCCTGACCTACCCCGCCAAGGACGGCAAGACCTACGCGCTGAACCTGATGGACACGCCGGGCCATGTGGATTTCGCCTACGAGGTCAGCCGCAGCCTGGCTGCCTGCGAGGGCTCGTTGCTGGTGGTCGACGCCAGCCAGGGCGTCGAGGCGCAGACGCTCGCCAATGTCTACCAGGCGATCGAGGCCGGCCACGAGATCGTGCCGGTGCTCAACAAAATCGACCTCCCCGCCGCCGAGCCCGAGCGGGTGCGCGAGCAGATCGAGGAGGTGATCGGTCTGGACGCATCCGACGCGGTGATGATCAGCGCCAAGACCGGGCTCAATATCGACCAGGTGCTGGAAGCCCTCGTCACCCGCCTGCCGGCGCCGAAGGGCGATGCCGAGGCACCGCTCAAGGCGCTGCTGGTCGATAGCTGGTACGACCCGTATCTCGGCGTGGTGGCGCTGGTCCGGGTGAAGGACGGGCGCCTGCGGCGCGGCCAGCGCGTGCGCATGATGTCCACCGGTGCGGTGCACCCGATCGAGCAGGTCGGCGTCTTTTCGCCGAAGATGCTGCCGGTGGAGGATCTCGGTCCCGGCGAGATCGGCTTTCTCACCGCCGCGATCAAGACCGTCGCCGATTGCCGCATCGGCGATACCATCACCGAAGATCGGCGCCCGGCCGCCGAGGCGCTGCCTGGCTTCAAGCCCTCCGTGCCGGTGGTCTGGTGCGGGCTCTATCCGGTGGACGCCGACGATTTCGAGAAGCTGCGTGACAGTCTCGGCAAGCTCCGCCTCAACGACGCGAGCTTCCACTACGAGCCGGAGACCTCGGCCGCGCTCGGCTTCGGCTTCCGCTGCGGCTTTCTCGGCCTCCTGCATCTGGAGATCATCCAGGAGCGCCTGACCCGCGAGTTCGACCTCGACCTGATCGCGACCGCGCCGTCGGTGGTCTATCGCGTCCACCGCACCAACGCGACGATGCAGGAGCTGCACAACCCGGCCGACATGCCCGATGCGGGCGTGATCGACCATATCGAGGAACCCTGGATCAAGGCGACGATCATGGTGCCGGACGAATATCTCGGCGCGGTGCTGACGCTGTGCAACGAGCGCCGCGGCCAGCAGGCGGACCTCACCTATGTCGGCGACCGCGCCATGGCGGTCTACCGGCTGCCGCTCAACGAGGTGGTGTTCGATTTCTACGACCGGCTGAAATCGGTCTCGCGCGGCTATGCCAGCTTCGACTATCAGATGGACGGCTACGCCGAGAGCGACCTCGTGCGCATTTCGATCCTCGTCAACGGTGACCTGGTGGACGCGCTCTCCTTCATCGCCCACCGTGCCGCCGCCGAAAGCCGCGGGCGCGCGATCTGCGCCAAGCTGAAGGACCTGATCCCGCGCCAGTTGTTCAAGATCGCCGTGCAGGCGGCCATCGGCGGGCGGGTGATCGCGCGCGAGACGATCGGCGCGCTGGCCAAGGACGTCACCGCGAAGTGCTATGGCGGCGATATCAGCCGCAAGCGCAAGCTGCTGGAGAAGCAGAAGGAGGGCAAGAAGCGGATGCGCCAGTTCGGCAAGGTCGAGATTCCGCAATCGGCCTTCCTGGCGGCGCTCAAGGTGTAGCCGTGCGATGTCCAATCCCCCGCCGCGCCTTTGGCGGGATCAGCCCACGACATCGAGCATGGGCCCCGGGACGGACGGAGCCCTCCAGATCCGTCTCAAACCGGGCCGGGCGGGGGTAGGTTTGCCACGTCGCGTCATGCTAGAAGCATCGCCATGCTGAACGATCGGGACTCGGTCCTGCGCAAGCTGCATGAACTGCGCAGCGAGCACCGTGACCTGGACACGGTGATCGCCCGGCTGTCCGAGCCGGTCACGGTCGATCAGCTGCACGTACAGCGGCTGAAGAAGCGGAAGCTCCTGCTGAAGGACGAGATCGCGCGGCTGGAAAGCCGGCTGATCCCGAACAGCATTGCTTGAGGCCGTCGCCCGTGTCGGGCTGATCATGGGCAGCCAGTCGGACTGGCCGACCCTGCGCCATGCCGCCGAAACGCTGGAGCAGCTTGGCGTCGCGCATGAGCGGCGGATCGTCTCCGCGCACCGCACGCCGGACCGGCTCGCCGAGTACGCCCGCACCGCGCGCGCCCGCGGGCTGAAGGTCATCATCGCCGGGGCCGGGGGGGCAGCGCATCTGCCGGGGATGTGCGCCGCCTGGACGCCGCTGCCGGTGCTCGGCGTGCCGATGGAATCCCATGCCCTCAAGGGCATGGACAGCCTGCTCTCGATCGTGCAGATGCCGGCCGGCATTCCGGTCGCGACCTTGGCCATCGGCCGTGCCGGGGCCGTCAACGCCGCCCTCCTGGCCGCTTCCATCCTCGCGCTCGACGACGCGGCGCTGGCCACCCGCCTTGATGCCTATCGCCGCGCGCAGACCGAAGCGGTCGCGCAGGAACCGATCGACCCGCCCCCCGCATGACCCTCCGCCTCAAGCCCAACGCCACCATCGGCATCGTCGGCGGTGGCCAGCTCGGCCGCATGACCGCACTCGCCGCGGCCCGGCTCGGCTATCGCTGTCACATCCTTACGCCCGAGATGGACAGCCCCGCCGAGCAGGTGGCCGCCGGCATCACCCGCGGCGAGTACGAGGACAAGGCGGCGCTGCGCCGCTTCGCCGCCGCGGTCGACGTGATCACCTTCGAATTCGAGAATGTCTCCGCCGCCGGGCTCGACCTGCTGGCGGCGCTGCGCCCGGTGCGACCCTCGCCCGCGGTGCTGCGCATCAGCCAGGACCGCGTGGCGGAGAAGCGCTTCGTCAACCAGGCCGGCATCGCCACCGCCCCTTGGGCGGAAGTGGACAGCGCGGAAGCGCTGGAGGCTGCCATCGCCCGGCTCGGCCTGCCTTCGGTGCTCAAGACCACCCGTCTCGGCTATGACGGCAAGGGCCAGGCGCTGGTGCAGACGCCGGAGGCGGCGCGTGCGGCCTTCGCCGCGCTGGCGCCGAAGCCGCTTATCCTCGAGGGTTTCGTCGATTTCGCTATGGAAATCAGCGTGGTCGTCGCCCGCGGCGCCGATGGCGGCATCGCCGCCTTCGAGCCGGTGGAGAACCGGCACCGCGATCACATTCTCGATCTCACCCTCGCACCGGCGCGCATCGCGCCGGAAACGGCGGCCGCGGCGGACGTGGTGGCGCGACGGCTGGCCGAAGCGCTCGGGCTGGTCGGGCTGCTGGCAGTGGAAATGTTCGTCACCCAGGAGGGGCGCGTGCTGGTCAACGAGATCGCGCCCCGGCCGCATAATTCCGGCCACTGGACCATCGATGCCTGCCCGGCGAGCCAGTTCGAGCTGCATGTCCGTGCCGTCGCCGGGCTGCCGCTGCCGCCGGCGACCCGCCATTCCGACGCGGTGATGAAGAATCTGGTCGGGCCCGAGGAAGTCGCCCTCTGGCCGGCAATCCTCGCTACCCCGGGGCTGATCGGCCATCTCTACGGCAAGGCGGAGGCGCGACCGGGCCGCAAGATGGGCCACGTGACACGGCTCTTCCCCAAGGGCGCGCTGCCCGGCGGCTTCGGCCTCAGCGACGCGCTCGGCCCGCTCGGGGCGCGGATCTGCCCGCAATGAGACGATATCTGCTCGCTCTAATCGCCCTGCTCGTCCCTTGGGTGGCGGCCCCGTTGGCGTCAGCCTGGGCCGCACCGTCGGCGCCGGAGCCGCTCGGCATCGATCTCGAGGGCTATCCCTACCCTTATCCGGTGGCCTTCCTGCCGCTGGAGCAGGATCACCATCCCGTTCGCATGGCCTATATGGACGTCGCGCCGACCGGGACCGCGAACGGGCGCGCCGTGCTGCTGCTGCATGGGCGGAATTTCCCCGCCAGCTACTGGTCCGGCGTGATCGCGGCGCTCGCCAGCGCCGGCTTCCGCGTGATCGCACCGGACCAGATCGGGTTCGGGAAATCCTCCAAGCCGCTCGGCCCGTGGTCCTTCGACCGCGCCGCGGAGCAGACCGCCGCCCTGCTCGAC
>JAJZFF010000578.1 GCA_021805485.1 Pseudomonadota bacterium | reverse complement strand
TGGAAGGCGCCACGGTCGGCGCGGTGACCGGCGTGACCATGGCCTACGCGCCGCGCGCGGGCGCGGTGCAGAGCACGGTCCGCTTCGTGCTCGATCCGTCGAGGATCGGCCTTGCCGGCGCCAAGTGGAACCTCCGGCATCCGCGCCCGCAGATGAACGCGATGCTCGCGCGCCTGATCCACAAGGGGCTGCGCGCCCACCTCGCCCGCGCGACACCGGTGATCGGCCAGCAGGAACTCGCCCTCGCCATGATGAGCGGGGCCGCGCCGGCCACGCTCGGCAAGGGCTCGCCGCCCGCGGTTCCAGGGGTCGCCGGCGGTTCGATCGGCCGGCTCATGGCCGAAGCGGGCGGCATTCTGGCCAATCTCCATGCCGTCAGCGCGCGGCTTGCCGCGCTCAGCCGCGCGCCGCGGACGCGGGCCACGCTGAAGCGGCTCGCGCAAACCGCCGCGAACGTCGCGGCCATCACCCGCACGACGCGCGGCCAGGCGCCGCATCTTCTGGCCGATCTGCGCCGGACGTCGAACGAGGCGAATGCAGCGCTCAGGGATCTGCGCGGAATGATCGGCGCCGAGGGCAGTGCGGCCAACGCCCCGGAATCGCAGACAATGCCGCACACGCTTTACGAACTCGGCCGCACCGCGCGGGCACTGCGCGAACTGGTCGATGAACTGAACGCGCACCCCAATGCGCTGATCCTCGGCAAGGGACGCTGATGACCCGGACAATCGCCACACTCGCGATGCTTTTCACCCTCGGGCTTGCCGGCTGCGCGGGCCAGCGGACGATCTATCTCGCGCTGTCGCCGACATCGGGGCCGACATTCCACGCACGTGGACCGGCGATCGCGGTCGCGCACGTGCCCATGCCGCCGACGATCGACCGGATCTACCTGACCACCGAAACCGGACCGAACACGCGCGCGGTCTCGCGGCGGGCGCGATGGACCGCCCCGCTGGCGGGACAGGCGCAGGCCATATTGGCCCGCGACCTGGCGCGCCGCCTGCCGGAGCGGCATGTGACCATGCCCGGCGATCCGGTCCCGCACGCGGCGGTGATGGTACATGTCGGGGTGACGGAGTTCATGCCGCATCCGGGCCATGTCGTGCTCGCCGCGGACTGGCGCGGCGTGCGGGCGGGCAAGGCCGTGGCGGCGGGACGGGTGCGCATCGTCGCGCGTTGCGGCGCAAGACCGGCGGCGGAGGCGCACGCCATGAGCATTGCGCTCGGCCGGCTCGCCGACCGGATCGCGGCGCGGCTTTCACGGTGAGGGACGGTCAGACCGCGACGACGACCGCCGTCACATTATCATTGCCCTTTCGGGCGAGGGTGGCCGCGATCAGCAGTTCCGGCGGCGGCACGCCGTCCGGCGAACCGAGCAGGGCGGCGATTTCCACCTCGGGCAGCGTCTTGCTCAGCCCGTCCGAGCAGAGCAGGAACCGGTCGCCCGGCTCGATCCGGCCGATCACCTTGTCGAGTTCGAGATCGGCCTCGTCGGCGCCGACGGCGCGGGTGATCACGTTCGCCTGGGGATGGCGCTCGGCGGCCTCGGGCGTGAGCCGCCCCTCGTCCACCAGCGCCTGGACCAGCGAATGGTCGCGGGTCAGCTGGGTCAACTCGCCGCCACGCAGCAGATAGACGCGCGAATCGCCCGCCCAGAGGCAGGCGAAATGGTCATCGCGCAGGATCAGGATCGCGATCGTGGAGGCGATGACCGCGCGCGGGCCACGCTCGGACGCCTCGTGCAGCAGGGCGTGATGCGTCTCGTTCACCACGCCTCGCACCTGCGGCAGGAGTTCGGCCGCGGTCAGCCCCGGCTCGAGGCGGTCCAGCCCGGCGACGATCATGCCCGAGGCCACCTCGCCCGCCTGATGTCCGCCGGCACCGTCGGCCACCGCCCAGAGACCGAGATCGGGGCGACAGAGATAGGCGTCCTCATTGTGTTTGCGCACCGCGCCGACATGGGTTTCCGCCCAGGTCACGGCGCGCGGGATCATCGTACCGTCTCCCCGGCCTCATCGCGCAGGAACGCCGCGAAGCCGGCGGGATCGGGCAGGCCGATAACCTCGATGCGGCCGGGACCGCGATGCGGACCTCCCGCCGACCACCAGCCATATGCCGGCTCGCACGGATCGGGGGGGAGATCTGCCAGACGGGCGGCGAGCGCATCCGGCGGCAGGTCGTCGGTGACGGCGGCGATGCCGATCGCTTCGGCCGCATCCAGCCAGGCGGTGCCGGCGAGCGCCGCTTCGGTCGCGAGCACCAGCGGAAAGGCGCGCCCGACGCGATCGACGCTCGGCAGCCACACGCCGCCGAGCGCCACGCCCGCCACCGGCGCTGAAAAACGCCACACCGGCGCTTCCATCCAGCAGGGCATCCAGTCCTCGCCCAGCGCGGTGCGGCTGGCCGCGAGGCACGCGCGCATCCAGCCATCGAACGCGTCGACCACGGCCGGCGACAGGCCGGCGCCGACGAAGTCGCCGCGCGCCGGAATCTTGCCGTAAAAGCCGCCTAGCCGCGCCACGTCTTCATCCTTTCAGGCTCGGACACCGGAAATCGTTCAGCACGCCCGGCGCGAACGGGTTGAAGATCGACCCCGCCTCAAGCGAAAAGCGCGCCTGCATGCCGCCCTGATCGAAAGTGAGGGTGTAGCGGGCGGAATTGCCGTCGCGGGTGAGCCTGCCCATGCCGAACAGGCGGAACACCGCCCAGGGACCGCTGGCCTGAAGCGTGACCGGCGTACCGCCGGCGGCCGGCGTGATGATCAGCCGGGCGGTCTGCATGCCGGTAGCACCAGGCCAGTTCACCGAGGTCGGCACCGTCGGGCCGTGGGCGTAGCTGACATCGACGCCGCCAAGCTGAAGCACGACCTGGGCAGCACCCGCAGAGAGACCGGCGGGGGTGACCGTGAACTGCACGCTGGGCTGCGCGCCGCCGAGGAAGAACATCTGCTGGATTTCCTGCGCCCGCTGGAATTCCGCGACGGCGCCCTGGCTGACCGGCGGCGCCACACCGTTCACCGGCTGCACCGTCCATACCTGCCCCGTCATGTTCACGAAGGGTCGCACCTGGGTGTTGAAGAAATTGTCCATCGCGCCGCCCGGCGCGAAGAGCCGCGCGAAATCCGCGAGCGGAATGCCGGCAGCGGCACTCGGATCGAAAGGGTAATGGCCCGTCACCGCCTTCTCGCAGAGCGCGGCGGCGCCGCCCGGCGCCTTGAACGCGGCCGCCGCAGCGGCCGCGGCGCTGCCGCCGCGCAGGCCGTTCGATGTCGCGACAATCGCGCCGAGCCAGCGGCTCACCGGCTGCGGATCGTGCTGCGCCTCGCCCGCAAGGAGCTGGGCCGCATCGCCGCCGGCCGCCGGTGCCGCGGGACCCGCGGCACCAGGCGCCGTGGCGGCGAGGGTTGCCAGCTGCTTCTGCACCTGGTCGATCAGTTGCAATGTCAGCGAGAGCGGAGATCCCGCCGCGCCGGTGCCCACATAATTGCGCAGCGGCGCGAACTCGGCATCAATGGCCGCTCCGGGCTTCGGGGCCGGGGCACCTGAAGCCTGCGAACCCAGCAACTGCTTCAGTCGCGTCGCCGCGGCGCCCAGCTTGGCCGGCGCCCGCAGTTTCGCCTCGGCGCCCGTCGCCCCCTTGGCGGCTTTCGCAAGGTCTTTCGGTGGTTCTGTGAGTGTCAGCTCGTCCGACATCGAGGACAGCAGCCGCACCATCGGCGATTGGGGCGAACCGAGCACGTAAAGCGCCTGCACGGCCTGACCCGCGTTGCCCAGCGGGGCGACATTGAGGTCGTCGATCATCGCCTGCCAGTGCCGGGCATACGCGGTGTCGTAGAGCCGGATCACATCCTGCTCGAGCGACTGCATCTGCGGCGAATCCGGTTTGATCTGGTCCTGCGCGCCGAGCACCCAGCTTTCCTTCGCGACATCCTGTGTCGCATGGGTCAGGGCCGGGAGCAGCACCGTGTAGAAGCCGCGCTTGGTGAAGAAGCCGGGCACGCCATCGGTCAGCGGCTTGCCGGTGGCGTTGACGAAATAGGGCGTGCCGGCAGCCCCCAGCGCCGCCGCCGGCGTCCACGCCGGAACGCGGGACGCCGCCTCGGAATCGCGGATGCGGGAATAGACGCGCTCGGCGACCGGCACGCGCGAGAAGGTCGCGCGCGCGGTGGCGATCAGCTGGCCGTCCAGCGGAACATTGGGCAGCGGACGGGCGAGCAGCGCGGTCAGATCCTGCATCAGCGAATGGCGCAGCGCGGTCTGGCCGAACCCCGGATAGAGGCGCCGCCAGTCGAGCTTCATCCAGGCCTCGACCAGCGGGGCGTCGAGCGGCCCCTGATTGCCGAGCATGAGATAGACGCGGGTCGCCTGATACAGGAAATCCGGCCGGTCGAGCCCGCCGCGCATTTCCGCCTCGAGCTGAAGCACGAGGCGCGGCAGCAGCGCATGGTCGAGCACGTTGCGGTAGACCGCGTCGGTTGCGGCCCTGATCGAGGCGCTCTGATCGAGGCCGATGCCGTGATAGCCGCGTTCGGGCGGCGCGCCGGCAAGGTCGCGGGCCTCGCGCAGCAGCGGCGCGATCCGCGACAGGTTGGCGCTGGCGACCGGATCGAGCCTGATCTGCGCCGCGACCTTCTGTTCGGCGGCGAGCCCGGCCCGCGCCCGGGCGATGGCGGCGGCATTGTCGGCATGGCTGCGGAACAGCGCGACGAGCAGCACGACGAACACCAGGCCGACCGCGCCGAACCCGGCACCGCGCAGCGCGAGGCGGCGCCTCGCGTCCGCCCGGCCCGCGGAGCCCAGCATGGCCTCGCCGAAGATCACGTCGCTGATCAGCCGGCCGAGGAAATAGGAGCGGCCCGATTGCGGCCGCAGGCTCGGCGCCCGCCGCTGGTCGATGCCGAAGCTGCGGGCCAGCGCGCCGGTCAGACGGTCGATCGGCGTGCCTTCCTGCGTGCCCGAACAGAGATAGACCCCGCGCAGCCAGGGCGCGGGATCGAGCTGGGAGCCGGCGAACGCATCGTTCAGAAAGGCTTCGAGCGGCGCCTGCAGGCTCGCGACCTGCATCGGGAAGCCGGCGATCAGCGAGCGGCGGTCCGGGCTGCGCTCGGCGGCGAGGCGGTCGAGCATGCGCTCCTCCACGCGGCCGACCAGCTCGCGGAACTCGGCGGCGAACCGGCCCACCATGCCCGCCGGCGCCCGTTCGGGCGGAAACGTCATGCCCCAGACCTGGGCGCGGCCGGCGGTGTCGAGATCGTCGTGGAATTCGGTGAAGCCGGCGATCAGGTCGGCCTTGGTGAACAGCGCGTAGACCGGCACGGTGACGCCGAGGCGCGTGTTGATCTCCTTGATCCGCGCGCGGATGGCCCGCGCATGGGCGGCGCGGGTCGCGGCATCGGCCTGCGCGATGTCGGACAGGGCGATGGCGACGATCACGCCGTTCAAAGGCTGGCGCGGCCGCGTGCGGCGGAGCAGGTCGAGGAAGCCGTGCCAGCCGGCCTGGTCGACCGCCGCCGAGGAATCCTGCGTCGTGTAGCGGCCGGCGGTGTCGATCATCACCGCCTGGTCGGTGAACCACCAGTCGCAATAGCGGGTGCCGCCGACGCCGGCGACGGCACCCTGGCCGAGCTCGGCGGCGAGGGGAAAGTTCAGCCCGGCATTGAGCAGCGCGGTGGTCTTGCCGGCGCCGGGCGGGCCGATGATCACGTACCAGGGCTGTTCGTAGAGAAAGCCGCGCCGGCCGCGCGCCCGGCCAAGGATGCCGAGCGCCTTCTTCATCTTGTCCGCCAGCGCCGCGACTTCCTCCGCCCGCATGCCGGCCTCGGGATCGGCCTGGGTCTCGGTGATCGCCTCCTCGACCGCTGCCGCCTTCCTGCGGGCGCGGCGGTCGAGCCAGAGATTGGCCGCAAGCCAGATCACGAGCACCAGGACAATGATGACGGCGCGCGGCAGGATGCCGGCGAGAACGGCGAGGAAGGGGCCGAAGAACCAGACCAGGGCCGCGATGATCGCGGCGCCGATGCCGCTCAGCAGCCAGCGGACCAGCCGTGCGCTCATGGGGTTTCACTCCGGATCAGCACGATTTCGATCCGCCGGTTCAGGGCGCGCCCCTGCGGCGTGGCGTTGGTCGCGATCGGGTCGGCGGCGCCGCGGCCCTCGGCGGTGATGCGGCTCTGATCGGCGATCGAACGGTCGAGCACGGCGGCCGCCGCCTTCGCGCGGTCCTGCGAAAGGACCAGGTTGTTGGGGAAGCGAAGCGTGTGGATCGGCTGGCTGTCGGTATAGCCGATCACCTGCACCTTGCCCTTCTCGCGGGCAAGCGCCTGGCCGATCTTGGAAATCAGCGGCAACGCGGTGCTCTCGACCGTCGCGCTGCCGGAGGCGAACAGGCCGGTGTTGTTGATGCGGACGACCGGCGCGTTGACGGTGCCGAGCACGGCGACCTCGCCCTTGGTGATTTCGGGTTGCAGGAAGCCGCGCAGCCGGTCGAGCACGTTCGGGCCGGTGGTGACCGGCGGCGGCGGCGGCACGACGGCGGCGGCGCGGACGATCTT
>JAJZFF010000683.1 GCA_021805485.1 Pseudomonadota bacterium | reverse complement strand
AGCGTGCCGGCCTGGCCGAGCGGCGTGTAGGCCATCACCGGCATGGCGCGCGCCGCGCACCAGGCCAGCAGGTCGAACTCGATGCCGCGCTGATCGGGGTTGTAGAGCACCTGGTCGGTGGCGCAGCCGCTGCCGCCGGGCAGGGCGGCGAGCTCGGCCATGTCGTCGGCGTCGAGGTTGGAGACGCCCCAGAAGCGGATCTTTCCGTCCTCGCGCAGCCGCGCCAGCCCGGCGACGGTCTCGGCCAGCGGCACCGCGCCGCGCCAGTGCAGCAGATAGAGATCGATGGTGCCGGTGCCGAGCCGTTTCAGGCTCGCCTCGCAGGCGGCGACGAGCCGCTTGCCGCCGGCATTGTGCGGATAGACCTTCGAGACCAGGAACACCTCGTCCCGCCGCCCGGCGATGGCGGCGCCGACGATGCGCTCCGCGCCGCCTTCGCCGTACATCTCGGCGGTGTCGATCAGGGTCAGGCCGAGATCGAGACCGGCGCGCAGGGCGGCGATCTCCGCCGCCCCGCGGTCGCCGCGCTCGCCCATGTGCCAGGTGCCCTGGCCGAGCGCCGGCAGCTCCGTGCCGTCCGGCAGGCGGGCGCGTTGGATCATCGGGGGAGGGGGATCATGCGGCGAGGGCCTCCGCGGCGCGCATCACGCGCAGGAAATTGCCGCCCCACAGCGCCGCGATGGCGCCGGCGTCGTAGCCGCGGGCGCAGAGCTCGGCGGTGACGTTGCCGCTTTCCGCCGCGTTGCGCCAGCCGCTGATGCCGCCGCCGCCATCGAAATCCGAGGAGATGCCGACATGCTCGAGGCCGATGCGCCGCACCGCGTAGTCGATATGGGTGACGAGATCGGCGACGGTGATGCTCGCCTCCGGCGCGCCGCGGCGCAGGAAGGCGGGCATGGCGGTGATCTGGATGACGCCGCCGGCATCGCGCAGCGCGTCCAGCTGCTCGTCGTCGAGATTGCGCGGATGGTCCGACAGCGCGCGGGCGCAGGAATGCGACGCGACCACCGGCGTCCGCGACCACGACGCGGCCTGCATCATCGTCGTCTTCGCGGTGTGGGAGACATCGACCATGATGCCGAGCCGGTTCATCTCGCGGACGGCCTGCCGGCCGAGCGGGCTCAGCCCGCCATGCAGCGCCTGCGGGTCGCCGAGCTCGGCACGCGGGATGGCGGCGTCGGCGAGCGCGTTGTGGCCGTTATGGGTGAGGGTGACGTAGCGGACGCCGCGGCCGGCGAAAACGGCGATCCGCGACAGGTCCGGCCCGATGGCCTGCGCGTTTTCCACCACCGGGATCACGGCGATCGCCCCGGCACGGTGCGCCGCCTCGACGGCGTCCGCGCTCGTCGCCACGCGCGCGGCGGTGCCGCCGCCGCCCGCGCCCATGGCGTGGATCGCCTGCAGCATGGCCAGCGCGCGGTCGAAGGCGGCGGCGCTGGCGGCATCGGTGCGCGGACCCTGCGGCACATAGGCGACGAAGCAGCCGGCGGCGAGCCCGCCGCGGCGCATCTTCGGCAGATCGACGCAGCGCGAGGATTCGCTGAACGGGTCCGGCCCGTCCGGCCAGGGAATGTCGATATGGCTGTCGAGCGTCAGCGTGCGTGCGTGCAGCGCGGCGGGATCGGTCATCGGGCGGCTCCGTCGCGGCGCGGGACGATGTTGTTGGACAGCAGCACCAGCACCGGCGCGCCGGCCTGGTTGGCGGTGGTGACGCGCAGCTTCACCAGCCCGATCTCCGGGCGCGAGCGCGAGGGGCGCAGTTCGAGAATTTCGGACACCACCCCGAGCACATCGCCCGGGCGCGCCGGGTTGGGCCAGCGCAGCTCGTCCATCCCGGCGCCGATCATGCCGCCGGCGAAGGGCACGCTTTCCACCAGCAGCCGCATGGTGAGCGCCGTGGTGTGCCAGCCGCTGGCGCAGAGCCCGGCGAAGAAGCTCGCCGCCGCCGCCGCTTCGTCGAGATGGAAGGGCTGCGGGTCGAACTCGGCGGCGAAGCGCTTGATCGCCTCGGCGGTGAGCGCGTGCGTGCGCGAGCGGAAGGTCTGGCCCGGCGCCAGATCCTCGAACCAGAGCGCCGCCGTCATCCGGGGCGATCCTTGAGCTCGATCTCGATGAAGGTGAAGCTCTCGGCCCCGGCATTGACGACGTCGTGCTCCACGCCGGCCTTGCGGAAATAGGGTTTTCCGGGAACCAGCTGCGTATCGGTGGTGCCGCCGGCGCCGATGGCGCGCAGCAGCCCGGCGGTGACGGGCAGGACCACGTAATCAAAGCCATGGCGGTGCTGCCCGGTGGCATCCCCCGGCCCGAGCGTCCATTCGGTGACGCGGACTTCCGCGCGGTCGATCAGCAACGCGTGTTTCGCCTCGGCCATCCCAGTTCCCCCACCTTTTGGCTGCCCCGACAGTCTCGCGCCTTGGGGGGGTGGTGTCCAGGGCGGGGGTGGGCGTGGGCGGCTTCGCTTTGGGTGGGGAGGGGACTGCCCGGTTTCTGTGCGGCCTTCCGTTCCAGCGTACGCAAACTAATGTAGGGTGGGTATCAGCTCCGCCGAGGCAAGTCGTCGATGGCATCCATTGCATGCCCGATTGCCACAACCGCCTCGACCCGGTGGGGCGCGGCATGGCAAAGCATGCAGCCGAGCACCCGTTTCCCAGCTCTGGTCGGTGGCGCGAGGCTTGCGACTGGTTCGACTCGTCGAGCAGGAACGCGACGATGGCCGACGGCGGCGATCTGCCGTCCACGTGAGGTTACTTGCTTCCACTGGGCGGCAGATCGTCGAAAATTACCGGCAATCGTAATAATTTTCGTCCCACATCCAGCGAGCTGATCGTTTCGGCGACATGACCATTGTGCCGATTCCGAGGTTGGAACAGCGGCGATCCTTGACGAAGATCGCATTCTCGGCATTATGTCTACTGTTTTGTGCAAGGAGTAAACAATGTGACGCTACACAGCGGCACAATCAATCCCCATCGACGAGTCGCAGGCTCTAATGGGCGTCGGTCATCGCTTATTTGGCATATCGTCCTAATATCAATCAGCGTCGGCTTGGGTCTCGTTCTGAGCTCTTGCTCTGGGGCGAAGTTATCGATTGGCACATTGGCAGGAATTTGGGAAAATCGTTATGGTGTGATAGTCATACGAGACGGCTGGTTTTCGAATGATCTCGAGTATCATGAAAAAACGGCTTATGTCCCAAGAGAATTTAATGCTGTGATAGGCGATTTCGCTCCAATCGACGGCCAGCACCACGCCGCCGCCGCGGTTATATCACTCGGCGGTATAAAAGTAACGTGCTCCATCGTGTCGAACAGGACCGTCTCAGTGATACATATTGATCGCTGCCTTCGGGAGCTCAATGGGGTCTGGTCAAAAAAAACATAAAGCGCCTCTTTAAGTTCAAAGCTGCAGCTTATGACGTTGGCCCGGTCGGTAGCTTAATGGATTGATTTTTCTGATTTATAACATCTATAGATTCTCTCATTTGAAGGAGCATGTTTTTGAGCGCTGAAAGGGCATTCCCCCCCATTTGAAGTAATAACTGCTCACCGATGTATTCATCTTCGTGCTGAAGTTTTTCTGCTTTCTCCTTTATTTGATCTGCTAAATCTCCGTATTGCTTACGAATCTGATCAATTCCGGAAAGGTATTTGTCCCACTGAGGTAGTAATTCTTCCTTTTGCTCCGATGTGAGCTGCGTGTCCTGGGAGACGCGCGTTCGATTAGCAGAGATCCAGCTCTGCAATTTATTGATTGATTGCGTTAATTTACTGTCCGGTCCGAATTTATCAAGTATAACTAACATTGAACTGATCTGCGCGCGTGCTTGTTGGCGAGTCGTGTTGATATCAGTTGAAGACGCGGCATCAGCGGCTTTTTGGGCTCTATCAATAGTCTCCTCTAATTTCTTGAGCGAGTCCGACAAATCATTTTGGCCTTCTATGAAGTCTTTCTGAGCACTCTGCGGCGCGCTGTCTGGAACAGAAGAAAAGTGGGAATTTGCGTCTCCAACTCCAGCCATGGCATGCACAGCAATACCAGAAAAAAAATATAGCAGTGTCATACTAACTGCCATGGTTGCACGAAGATTCAGCAGCCTGTTGTTTTCTCTACCTACGAAGTCGACGTATTCGGACAAGTGCATCGCATCCACCCCGGGGAAAAGGTAATTTTCAGGACTTAGAGGCTGTCTCGACGGTTGCCGGTATGACCGGGCAGTGCAGCCGGGGTAGATCGCGTTTCGTCAGGGTTACGGACCTCTCGACGAGACCGCGATGCGGACCCCGACCACCCGACGACATTATAGCCGCACGGAGCGGCGCTATGGAAGCGACCGGACCGATGCCAAATGGGATATCCTGGCGTCGTTCTTGCCGGGTGAGGCGCCGTGTCGCCGCAAGCGGGCCAGGCCGATGCGCGATGTCGTCAATGTCATCCGCTACATCCTGCGCCGTGGGGCGAGCGGGCGGCCGGTTCCGACTGGTTTCCCGCCCCGGCGCATGGTCTCTCGACGGTTCGTCCGTCTGCGCGACGACGGCACCTGGGAGTTGATCAACCACGATCTGGTGAGGCGCCACCGCGAGCGGGCGGGACGCGAGGCCAGCCCGACCGGGGCGGTGATTGACAGCCAAAGCATCGAGACCACGGACGTGACGGCATTCACGGCTACGAGGCCCGCAAGAATCCAGCGTAGGGTGGGGTGCCGGGAGAAATCCTCCGCGTCGCGCACCGTGTGTTCCCAGAAGCGGCGCTGCCAAAGCCCGCGCTCTCCCTTGGCTGCGCGGGAGGCCGAGCGGTCCTCGCCCGGTGGTATCGCCGCCGAGAACCAGCGTTTGATCAGTGCCCAGCGCGTGGAGTACGCGGCGTCGCCCTCGGGAAGCGTCCACACCGCATGCATGTGTTCCGGCAGGACCACCCAGGCGTCGATCCGGAACGGATAGAGGCGCTTCGTGCGCGAGACTGCCGCGCAGCGCATCGATCCCGCGCACCAGCAGGTCGCTGCGCCGGTCCGCCAGGGCGAGGGTGACGAAGTACGTGCCGCCCTGGACGCGGTTGCGCCGATATTCGGGCATGGGTCCGGCAACGAGGTCTGTTTTCATCGCGTTCAGGATCGCATCGCGATGGTGGGGTGCGGAAGGGCACCCCACCCTACACGCGAATGTGGGGTTTCGCCTCCGAGTGCGGCCGATGGCGCCGGCGCGCCCTTAACCGGAATGGGGTCCGGGGCCCCCCGGCCCCGGCGGGTGCGGGCAGAGCCCGCGCTTGCTTCGCTCTACCCCCCGTCGTTGCGGAACGGCGAGGCGGCGGCGAGGTCGGCGATTTCGGCGCGGACGGAGGGGCGTTCCTCGTCGAGGAACCCGGCCACCGCCCGGCGCAGGCCGGGGTGGGCGATCCAGTGGGCGGAGAAGGTTGGCTGCGGCAGGTAGCCGCGCTGGAGTTTGTGTTCGCCCTGGGCGCCGGCTTCGACGCGTTTGATGCCGTGTTCGATGGCGAAGTCCATGGCGCGGTAGTAGCAGAGTTCGAAGTGCAGGAACGGGAACTCACGGATCGCGCCCCAGTTGCGGCCGTAGAGCGTGTCGGCGCCGAGCAGGTTCAGGGCGCCGGCGACGGGTTCGCCGTTCTGTTCGGCGAGCATGAGCACGACGGCGTCGCCGAGGCGTTCGCCGAGCAGGGGGAAGAAGCGCTCGGTGAGGTAGGCGCTGCCCCATTTGCGGTCCACGGTGGAGGTGTAGAACCGGTAGAAGGCGCGCCAGTGGTGCGGGCGGATTTCGGGGCCGCGCAGGGTGAGGAAATCGAGCCCGGCGGCCTGCGCGTCGCGCCGTTCGCGGCGGAGCTGCTTGCGTTTGCGTGAGGCGAGCGCGGCGAGGAAGTCCTCGAAGCTGGTATAGCCGGCGTTCTCCCAGTGGAACTGCCGGCCGATGCGGGGCAGAAAACCCTGGGTGACGAGGGCGGCCTGTTCGGCCTCGGTGCAGAAGGTGACGTGGACGGAGGAAAGCGCCATTTCCTCGCAGGCCTGGCGCAGCGCGGCGCCGAGCATCGCCGGGGTGGCGGGGCCTTGGGGGCGGCAGAGCAGGCGCGGGCCGGGCACCGGGCTGAACGGGGCGGCGACCTGGAGCTTGGGGTAATAGTCCCCGCCGGCGCGCTCGAAGGCGTGGGCCCAGCCATGGTCGAAGACATATTCGCCGTAGGAATGCGCCTTGGCATACATCGGCGCGGCGGCCAGCAGCGTGCCGTCCGGGGCGCGCAGGGCGGCGTGCTGCGGCAGCCAGCCGGTG
This sequence comes from Pseudomonadota bacterium, assembly GCA_021805485.1. The sequence goes on along the minus strand of JAJZFF010000683.1, from coordinate 317 downwards.
CGCTCGCCGGCCGAGCCGGACTCCTCGATGGCGGCGAGGAAAGCGTGGGAGATGAACGGGTTGGCGCTTCCGGCGCAGGCATCCCACTCGGCGGCGGGAATGTCCGATATGGCCGGGTGCAGGGTCAGCGTCAGGGCGTCGGCGGTCATGCTGCGGAGGTGGGCGTGATGGTGGCGGGCGGAAGGGTGGCGGCCTCGGCGCCGTAGCTGGTGCGGGGAATGGCGGCGAAGGCGGCGGCGACGGCGGGGTCGAGCAGGGCGGCGAGTTCCGCCTCGTGCTCGTAGTCCGGCATCAGGCGGGCCAGCGCGGCGTCGGGC
>JAJZFF010000207.1 GCA_021805485.1 Pseudomonadota bacterium | reverse complement strand
GGCCGGCCCCGACGACCTGGTTCTGGCGCTGATGTCGGGCGGCGGCTCCGCGCTGCTCACCCGGCCCGCCGCCGGACTGACGCTGGCGGACAAACAGGCGATCACCCGTGCCATGCTCGCCTCCGGGGCGACGATTGCGGAAATGAACTGCGTGCGCCGGCATCTCTCCGCCGTGAAGGGCGGCCGCCTCGCCCTCGCCGCCCATCCGGCGCGGCTGGTCACGCTCGTGATCTCCGATGTGCCCGGCGACGATCCCGCCATCGTGGCGAGCGGGCCGACGCTGCCGGATTCGACAACCGCGGCGATGGCGCGCGAGATCCTGGCGCGATACCGGGTGGACCTGCCGGATGCTGTCCGCCTCCATCTCGCCCGCGACGAGGGCGGTGTCCGGCGGGACGATCCCCGCCTCGCCGGCCAATCGGCGCATCTGATCGCGACACCTCGGCTCGCCCTCGAGGCCGCCGCGGACGTTGCCCGGCATCACGGCGTCACGCCGGTCATTCTCGGCGATTCGATCGAGGGCGAGGCACGCGAGGTCGCGCGCGTCATGGCCGGCATCGCCAGGCAGGCCGCGCGTCATGGCGTGCCCGCCGCCGCGCCCTGCGCGCTGATCTCGGGCGGGGAGACGACGGTGACGATCGGGCCCGACACGCCGCGTGCGGCGCGCGGCGGCCGCAACGTGGAATTCCTCCTGGCGCTCGCGCTGGAACTCGACGCACAGCCGGGGATCCATGCGCTGGCCGCCGACTCCGACGGGATCGACGGGACCGAGCCGGTCGCGGGCGCGGTCATCGGACCACGGACGCTGGCGGCCAGCCGTGCCGCCGGTCTTGACCCGGGCGCGATCCTGGCGGCCCATGACGCACACACGCTGTTCGAGAGGATCGGCGCTCAGGTGGTGACCGGCCCGACCCTGACGAACGTGAACGACATCCGGGTGATACTGGTCACCACACAAGAGGCCGGAGAGTGAGGGACATGGACAGCTTGACAAGCGCGGCCGCCAGACTTCCCGCCTGGCGCGGCGAGGCCGGAGCCCGGATCATGGCGCGGCTGGACGCCTTGGCCCGGCATTCGAGCGAGGCGGACGCCCTGACCCGCCTCTATCTGACCGACGCGCATCGCGACGCTCTCGCGACGCTCGGCGCCTGGATGCGCGAGGCAGGACTCGCGGTCAGGCAGGACGAGGTCGGCAACCTGATCGGCCGGCGCGAGGGCACGGCACCCGGCCTGCCGGCGCTGTTGCTGGGCTCCCATGTCGATACGGTGCGCAATGCCGGGAAATATGATGGCCCGCTCGGTATCGTCGCCGCGATCGAGGCCGTCGCGCGGCTGAATGACACGCCCCTCCCCTTCGCCATCGAAATCCTCGCGCTGGGCGACGAGGAAGGCGTGCGCTTTCCCGCCGCCCTGACCGGCGCGCGCGCCTTCGCCGGCACGCTCGATCCGGCGACCCTCGCGGCAACCGACGCCGAGGGGATCACCATGCGCGCGGCACTCGAAGCGTTTGGCGGTTCGCCGGACCGGATCGCCGCGGCGGCGCGGCACGAACGCGACGTTCTGGCCTATCTTGAGCTGCATATCGAGCAAGGGCCGGTACTGGAGGCCGAGGGTCTGCCAGTCGGCATCGTCACCGCGATCGCCGGCGCCGAACGGCACGTGATCGAGGTGACGGGCGTGGCCGGCCATGCCGGCACCGTGCCGATGGCGCTGCGCCACGACGCGCTGGCCGCGGGCGCGGAAATGGTGCTCGCGGCCGAGCGGATCGCGCGCGAGACGGCCGATCTCGTCGCGACCGTCGGCCAGATGACGGCGCTGCCGGGCGCGGTGAACGTCATCCCCTCGGCAGCACGGTTCAGCCTCGACATCCGCAGCCCGTCCGACGCGGTGCGGCGGGATGCCGTCGCGCGCCTGTTCATGCACTGGCGGGAGATTGCCGCGCGGCGCGGCGTCACCCTGTCCAGCCGGAAGAATTTCGAGGAAGAAGCGGCGCCCTGCGCTCCAGCGCTGATGGCGCTGCTCGATGCCGCCGTCACCCGCGCCGGCGTTCGCGTCCGCCACCTGCCGAGCGGCGCTGGGCATGACGGGCTGGCCATCGCGTCGCTCTGCCCCATCGGCATGCTGTTCCTGCGCTGCCGCGGCGGCATCAGCCACAACCCGGCCGAAGCGATCGCCGAAGAGGATGCGGGGCTTGCGGCCTGCATCCTCGCGGATACGCTGCGCCACTTCGACCCCGCCCCGTTCGCCTCCCATGCCCAAACGATAAAGGACTGACCATGGCCGATACCGAGACGATGCCCGTTCCCGATGCGATTTCCCGCTACCTTTCCGGCGCGCGGGAGGCGGAGACAAGGTTTCTGGCCGACCTGGTCAGGCTGCCGTCGGACAACCCGCCCGGCGATTGCGCCGCCCATGCGGCGCGGACGGCAGAATTGCTGGAAGGGCTGGGCTTCACGGTCGAACGCCATGTGGTGCCCGAGGCGGAAGTCCGCGCCAACGGCATGATCAGCGCCGTGAACCTGGTGGTCCGCCACCGTTTCGGCCCGGGCGGCAAGGTGATCGCGCTCAACGCGCATGGCGACGTGGTGCCGCCCGGCGAGGGCTGGACGCGCGATCCCTATGGCGCCGAAATCGTCGATGGCTGGATGTATGGCCGCGGCGTCGCGGTTTCGAAATCCGATTTCGCGACCTACGCCTTCGCCCTGCTCGCCCTGCGCGAGAGCGGGCTGGAACTCAATGGCGCGGTCGAACTGCACCTGACCTATGACGAGGAGGCCGGCGGCGCCATCGGCCCCGGCATCCTGCTGCGCGAGAAGATCTCGCAGCCCGACCTCGCGATCGCCGCAGGATTTTCCTATGCCGTCGTCAACGCCCACAACGGCTGCCTGCATCTGGAAGTCCAGGTCGACGGGCGCTCCGCCCACGCGGCGATGCCGTTCACCGGCGTCGACGCGTTGCAGGCGGCGAACGCGGCGCTCTCCGCGCTCTATGCGACGCGCGGGACGCTGTCCGCAACGGTGTCGCGGATCGCCGGCATCGGTAGCCCGCAGCTTACGGTGGGGCTGATCAGCGGCGGGATCAACACCAACGTGGTGCCCGATCGCGTGACCTTCCGGCTCGACCGGCGGATGATCCCTGAGGAAAACCCGCAGGACGTGGAGGACGGCCTGCGCCGGCTGATCGGCGCGGCGGTGGCCACCGTTCCCGGCGCGCGGGCGACGATCCGGCGCATCCTGCTGGCCGAGCCGCTCACGCCGTTGCCCGGCGCCGAGGTGCTTTCCGCCGCCTTGTGCGAGGAAGCCTCCCGCATCATGGGCGAGACGATCACAACCAGGGGCGTGCCGCTCTACACCGACGCCCGGCATTATGCCGCCGCCGGCGTGCCCATCGTGCTGTTCGGCGCCGGGCCGCACACGATCGAGGAGGCGAACGCCCACCGCGCCGACGAGCGGCTGAAGCTCGACGATCTCTTCAAGGCCACCGAAGTGGTCGCCAGAGCCCTCGCCCGCCTGTTACGCTGACCGCCGCACCATCGACACATCACCGGAGCCGCGTCCGATGACAGGCTATCCCCGCGACATGAAGGGCTACGGCCGCGACCGTCCCGACCCGCGCTGGCCGGGCGGCGCGTTGATCTGCGTGCAATTCGTGGTCAACTACGAAGAAGGCGGCGAGAACAACATCCTGCACGGGGATGCCGCGTCGGAAGCGTTTCTCTCGGAAATTCCCGGCGCGGCGCCCTGGCCCGGCGAGCGGCACTGGAACATGGAGTCGATCTACGAATACGGCGCACGGGCGGGCTTCTGGCGCCTGTGGCGGCTGTTTGCCGAACGGCGGATCAGGACAACGGTATTCGGCGTCGCCACGGCGCTCGACCGCGGCCGCGAACAGGCCGCCGCGATGCGGGAGGCCGGTTGGGAAATCGCCTGCCATGGCCTGAAATGGATCGACTACCGCTCGGTCCCGCGCGACGTCGAGGCCGCTCATCTGGCGGCGGCGATCCGCCTGCATCGCGAGGTGACCGGCGAGGCGCCGCAAGGATTCTATCTCGGCCGGTGTTCGATGAACACGCGGGCACTGACCATGGAACAGGACTGCTTCCGCTATTCGTCGGACAGCTATGCCGACGACCTGCCCTACTGGGTGCGGGGCCCGGCCGGCCGGCATCTCGTCATTCCCTACACGCTCGACGCCAACGACATGCGCTTCTCGACGACGTCCGGCTTTGCCAGCGGCGACGATTTTCTCTCCTATCTGCGAGACACGTTCGACGTGCTCTACCGCGAGGGCGAAAGCGGCAGGCCGGCGATGATGAGCGTGGGCCTGCATTGCCGCCTTGCGGGCCGTCCCGGGCGGCTTGCGGCGCTGGCGCGCTTCCTCGATCATGTCGCGGCGCACGAGAACGTCTGGGTGGCGCGACGGATCGACGTCGCCGAACATTTCCACGCCCATCACACGGGGCTGGAGGTGCTGGGCGGATGAAGCGGAGGCGGCGGAACATTTGACGGGCTATCGCGACACGGTCGACATCTATCTGCTGCGAGTGCTGCACACGCTGCTCGTCGAGGGCAGCGTGACCCGCACGGCGGTCAGGCTCAACCAGTCGCAACCCGCGATCAGCGCCGCGTTGCGCCGCCTGCGCGACATCACCGGAGATCCCCTCCTCGTGCGCGCCAAGTCCGGCATGGTGCCGACGGAGCGGGGCCTTGCCCTGCTTGAGCCGGTGACGAACGCTCTCCACGAAATCAGCCGGATCGCGATCGCGAGGGACGCCTTCGACCCCAAACACTCGATCCGCAGCTTCCGCATCGGCTCGCCCGACTATCTGAACATCCTCTTCGTCCCGAGCCTCGTCGAGCGGTTCCGCGCGGCGGCCCCGCATGCCCGGCTCGAACTCCATCCGCTGACATCGGACGCCGACTACGAGGAATCGCTCGCCAGTGGCACGTTCGACCTGGTGCTCGGCAACTGGCCCGAGCCGCCGAAAAGGCTTCAGCGCCGCACGCTGTTTTCCGACGAGGTCGTCTGCCTCCTCGCCGCCGATCACCCGCTCGCGCAGCGCTTTCGTGCCGGAGGGACGATTAGCGAGGCGGATTATCTGACCGCCGCGCACCTCGCGCCCACGCCCTATTCTCCGACCCAGCGCGGTCCGATCGAATCGCATCTCACGCGCGCGCGGCTGAAACGGAACGTGCAGATTCTCGTTCCCTATTTCAGCCTTGCTCCGCCACTGCTGCTCAAGACCGATCTCATATTCACCACGACGCGCCGCTTTGCCGAATTCCATGCACGGCATCTGCCATTGGCGGTCGTGCCGTCGCCGATCGATTTTCCTGCCGTCGAATACTACCTCCTCTGGCATCCGCGCGGGCACCTTTCCGATGAGGTGCAGTGGTTGATCAACCTCGTCGCCAGCGCGGTATGAGCATCAATGCCGCGGTCTCGCGGGGCTGTGGAAAATGGCGCCCCTGAGGCGATCAAGCGGACCAGACTCATCGCCGCGGACGCAGGGTTGGTTGCCATAGACCGACGGCTTCACGCCACACCAGGCGTTGCCCTCATGCTCATTGCGCAGTTGCCTGAGAGTGGTCAGGTCGATCGACGCGCTTGCCAGCCCGGCTCCCGTCTCGCGCAACAGCGGAGGGCGCTCGGGGCCATGATCGATCGGCGACGGCCGTCCAGGCAGCGGGACAATCCGTAAGGCCGCAATCATTGCCACCGCCGGAAAGTTCCTTGCCACCCTGAATGCCATTCTCGCTGCCGGCACCGACGATCGACCGAAGGTAAGCGTCCGATTTCAGTCGCCGCCAGACACAGGGCGGCTCAAGACCGATACAGTGCCGCACTCTCCGGCCTCCGCCATACTCTCGCGTTCATTGCTTTCCAAAAACGTTCAACAGCCTCGGAATCCACCGGATTTCGAGGCCGGATCACGAGCATCCGCCTTTGTTCACCCGGTTTAGGAACCGGCCGGACCCGAGTCCCCGACGTGGCGCTCCTGATGCAGACGATACGGAAACGAAAAGCCGCCTCGGCGACCCTCCCTTCCGGAGAAGGGGCAGGTCGCCTCGGCGGCGTATCGGTCGATGCCCGGTCTCAGGCGCCGGGCTGCCCAGGCATCAGCCGGCTTCGACGCTGCGGTTTGCGCCGTGGGCCGGGTAGGCGAGCGTGCCGACCACGGTGATCGTGAGCGTGCGGCCGTTGATCAGGCTGGCCGGCACCACCGCCGCACCGCCAGTCCAGCGGCCGTCGGCCTCGACGTCATGCCAGCCCTCGGTCAATGCCGGGTGATCGAGCGCGATCGGCTCGTCGCCAAGCATCATCGCGCCGATCTTGACACCGAGCACGCGGCGGTCACGCGGATCCGGGGTCAGGTAGCCCGGGATCGCCGTGCGCGAGGTGATCACCGCCGCGCCATCGGCCCGATACCGGATCTTGAGATCCGCATCGTCCGTGGTCTCGATCCCGGCCCGGGCCAAGATGCGTGCCCGGACCCGTTCCACGATCGCGCCTTCCTCGGCGAAGGGCGCGCAGCTTCCGGTCTCGCGCAGGGCCTGCGCGAAGTCCGGATGCAGGATGATCGCGTCACCGCCATTCTCGAAGGCC
>JAJZFF010000484.1 GCA_021805485.1 Pseudomonadota bacterium | reverse complement strand
GTCACAAGGATGAGCCCGGAGACAGCATTCTCAGCGACTATACGCTTCGGCAAGGACAGGTTCATCCACTGACCAAATATGTCGCCCGATCGGAAATCCTGGCCGATTTGAAGGCTGACTCCTCAACGCAGGGAGTGGCTTTCTGGCACTGTCCAATTGGCCATACCAACGGCCAAATTCGTGCCGTGAATGCGATCGGCGAGGACATGTCGTCCTACTATGACGGCTTTCCGGATGCATCCGCCGCTTTCGCCAACGATCCTGCTCGGAGCGCGGCCCTGCTCGAAACTGCGGTCGTCCACCACTACGCTTTTAGGTCCGAGGCGGCATTCCTTGAGAGGGCGCGGCGAGGGCTTGGCGGTACGTTCGGCGAGCAAACCATCTGGAGCGATCTTGCGGCAAGTGACGGTTTCGCGTCGTTCCTCGCCGGTCTTCACGAGGTCGAGGACCGCTCGCTCGCGGAATTCTGGCCGAGGCAATTCGAAAGGGCGAAGGCCGCGACGATCGCCGTGACCCGCAATTCCGAGCTGCCGGTCAGTCGGGGCCGGGTGGCGACACAGAGTTCGGTTTCAGCCTGGTCAGAAGGTGGGACACCCGAAGCCGACGCGATCCGGGCGCTGAACGGTGTGATTGACGGGCGGGGCAAATTTCACACCAGTCTCGATGATTGCCCGTGGTGGCGGGTCGATCTCGGCGAGGTTTGCGGCATCAGTGAGGTCAGGCTGTTCAACAGGATGGATCAGCCGGCCGTCGCGGAACGGGCGAACCGGATCGCCATCGATATCGGTTTTGATCCTGACCGCCTCATCGAGGTATTCCGCCGCGAAAGCGGGGTGCCGTTTGGCGGTGTGGACGGAAATCCGCTCGTCTTCGCGCCGTCGATTCCCATTCCCGGCCGTTTCGTGCGGGTCCGTCTTCTGGAGAAAAACTATCTGCACCTCGACCAGGTGGAGGTTCATGGCGAGGCGCTTGGCCAATTCGGGTAAATCCGGCGCGGTGGCCTTAACGCGACGCCGCGCCCCGTGTCGATCGGGCAGGAACGGCGGCGCGGAGGGCGACAACACGCCGGGGCAGGGCCGAAACGCGGAAACCAGACTACCCCGCAGGCCGTCAGGTGGCGGTTCCTGAAATCAGGAATGTGGCCTTTCGGTACGCACCTTGCCCCGCGCCGATCTCCCAGGAGAAGACGATGACCGACGGCACGTTGAACGGCGTCTGATCGAGCCGCAAGGCGCGCCATCCGCCATCCGGAATATCCTGATTCAGGTCCTGTGTCGGCTCAATGTCGTTGGTCACCAGCAGCAATCTTGACTTGCGGCGGAGATGATCGAGAAAATAGGCGATCTTGTCATTTGACAGATGCTGGAACACATCCTTGCAGATCACAAGGTCGACCTGCGGCAGTTTGGAGACATCTTCGAACAGATTGAAACGGATGTTGGGCGCGCTGTGACGCTGGTTGTTGGCGTCGATCACCGTCGTAACCAGGTCATAGCCGTTATATTCAATTCCGGACCAGTCGATCAGATGGCTGAAGCCCCAATCGCCGCAGCCGAAATCGATGACAGAGCGGATGTTGTTGTTCCGGATAAACGATTGGAGAAAGCCTCGATAGGTCTCCGTTGTTTCCGGCTTTGAACCGTGGCCACTTCCTTCGCCCCAGACATTGTTGGCGTAGATCGATTCGAATGTCGCGCGTGACCGTTGCAGGCGATCGGCCCGATCGGCCGCAGCAATCGCCTTGAGCTGTTCGGCATCGTCCTGAAGGAAGCGCCGAGCTATGCGATTATAGGCCGTGTCGACCCTCGTGACCCGATCATGATCGAGTTGCGCCAGATAATGCCAGGACATCGATTCCCACAGATGGATCGAGTAGGCATGTGGAAAGGCGCCATCATGGACGAACAGGGCTTTCAACCCCTCTTCGTTGCATGTGGGCCAGAAGAACGATTCCGGAGGTTCAATCCGCACGAGGTCCGGATATTTCCTCGCGAGGCGCATGGGCAGGAAGACGGAATGTTCGTTCCATTTGTTGCCGTCGAAACTCCGGTATTGATCGAGCCAGATTTTCAGGAATTCCGCACCGGGCGGCGCGATCATCGTGGCATTGCAGAGACCGATCGCTGCGTTACTGTCCCACTGGGCGATACCCGGTTGCGAGGATTCGATGCCGAGGACCGTCTTGCCGCCGAGGATGGGTTCGAACGAGCGCTGGCAGATCGTGTCCATGTCGAGATAGACGCCGCCATGTTCGATCAGCGCCTGCAACCTGATCACGTCCGCCTTGTGGGCGAAATGAACCAAGGGATTGCCGAATATCTCGCTGGGAGAGGTTGTTTCTACCGCCGTCACATGGGGTTTGATCAAATCCCAATAAGGCCCGGTGGGCTCGTATTGATAATACACAAGCGCATTAAAATCGGGGTTGACCGTAATGGCGGACCGGATGGCCATGTAATGTGCGAAATTGAAGGGCTTTCCTCCAAAATCGGCGGCAAGTCCGGTGACGAAAATCAGATTTTTCAATGTTATAACCCACTCTGAAATATAATGCTGACGAATTATCAAACTTCAATAGCATCAGTATACCCCAGTTCCGCCCCTTCTGGAAGATCGGGGGCGACGAACACCACGAAGTCAGCGGTTCACCGCGAATTATGAGGCAACCCTTGCCATTGGGGCGGGTTTGCGTCATGGAGAAAGAATCAATGGGTTGATCCGCGGAGCAAAAATCCGTGTGGCCCCTATCCACTGATAGATGGGTGCTGAAGGGTCCGGATTGACGGGCCGTGATGTGCCGAACCAACTCGGCCGGGGTGCGGGCATGCCGCAACCGGCCTACGAGACAAGGACCGATGACCGCGCTTTTCGTCGCATATCTTCACAGCAGCGCCTTTCCATCCGGCGTTTCCCGCGACCAGCGCACCGGCCTTTGACGATGATCCGAACGACCACACGCCAACATCCGCGCCTGCAGGCAGTCGACCCCACGGTCCCGCCGCCGGCGCGCAGGAGTTTTCCCCCCCATGACCAAGACCATGCTCATCGACGCCAGCCACGCGGAAGAAACCCGCGTGGTGGTGTTGGACAACAACCGCCTCGATGATTTCGATATCGAGGCCGCCGACCGCAAGCAGATCAAGGGCAATATCTATCTCGCGAAGGTTATCCGCGTAGAGCCCAGCCTGCAGGCCGCCTTCGTCGAGTATGGCGGCAACCGGCACGGCTTCCTCGCCTTCGCCGAGATTCATCCGGATTATTACCAGATCCCCGTCGCTGACCGGCAGAAGCTGCTGGAGCTCGAAGCGGAGGAGGCGCGTCGCCGGGTCGAGGCCGAGGACGCCGAGGACGAGCAGGAGGCGGCGCTCGAGGGGCCGCGTCCGCCGCGGGTGACCGAAATCGCGATCGGCGGTGCGCCGCCGGATGCCGAGGGCGAGGTTGACGCCGAGGCCGCCGCCGCGCCGCCGGAGGCCGGTGAGGCCGAGGCTGATCTCGAACCGGAGGCCAGAGGCGCTGACGCGGGCGAGGATCGGGCGGTTGAAGGCGGAGAGGCAACGTCGACCCCGCCGGAGCAGGTCGGCGGAGACGATGGCGTGGATAGCGCGGACGAGGCGCGGGAACGCCGCCGGATGCGCGCCCTGCGCTCCTACAAGATCCAGGAAGTGATCCATCGGCGCCAGATCATCCTGGTGCAGGTGGTGAAGGAGGAGCGCGGTTCGAAGGGCGCGGCGCTGACCACCTATATCTCGCTCGCCGGCCGCTTCTCGGTGCTGATGCCGAATTCGCCGAATGGCGGTGGCGTGTCGCGCAAGATCACCTCGCTGGCGGACCGGCGCCGGCTGAAGGAGGCGATCTCCGAACTCGAGATTCCGCAGGGCATGGGCATGATCGTCCGCACCGCCGGGGCGAACCGGCCGAAGCCGGAAATCAAGCGCGACTGCGAATATCTGCTGCGGCTGTGGGACGATATCCGCGAGCGCACGCTGGCCTCGATCGCGCCGGCGCTGGTGTATGAGGAAGCTTCGCTGATCAAGCGGACCATCCGCGACGTATACACGCGCGACGTGGATCAGGTGCTGATCGAGGGCGAGGAAGGGTTCCGCTCGGCGCGGGACTTCATGCGGATGCTGATGCCGACGCATGTGAAGAAGGTTCAGCAATGGACCGAGCGGCAGCCGCTGTTCGCGAAACACAATGTCGAGCACATGCTCGACCAGATGTTCCAGCCGACGGTGCAACTGAAATCCGGCGGGTATCTGGTGATCAACCAGACCGAGGCGCTGGTCGCGATCGACGTGAACTCGGGCCGGGCGACGCGGGAGCGGAACATCGAGGATACCGCGCTGCGCACCAATCTGGAGGCGGCCGAGGAAGTGGCGCGGCAGCTGCGGCTGCGCGACCTCGCGGGGCTGATCGTGGTCGACTTCATCGACATGGAGACCCGCAAGCACAACGCGATGGTCGAGCGGCGGCTGAAGGATGCGCTGAAGAACGACCGTGCGCGCATCCAGGTCGGCAGCATCAGCCATTTCGGCCTGCTGGAGATGAGCCGGCAGCGGTTGCGACCGTCACTGGCCGAGACCATGCTGATCGCCTGCCCGCATTGCCAGGGTGTCGGGCATGTGCGGAGCACGGCGAGCACCGCGCTCGCGGTGTTGCGCGCGATCGAGGACGAGGCGGCGCGCCAGGCCGCCGAACTGATGGTGCACCTGACACCGGATGTCGCGCTCTATATCTTCAACCACAAGCGCGCGCAGCTTGCCGCCACCGAGGCGCGCTTCGGCATGAAGGTCGTCTTCGTCGCGGATGGTATCGTTCCGGCGACCTTCAAGATCGAGAAGGTGAAGGCGCATGCGACGCGGCCGCAGGAAGCGCCAGCACCGACTTTCGGTGCGCCGGCCGAGGCGGAGGAGGTCGAGGCGGAGCCGCAAGGTGACGAGGTTGCGGCAGAGGAAGCGGCCGGCAACGGAGCAAAGGCCGCCGACGAGGTCGAGCGCCGCCGCCGCCGCCGCCGCCGTCGTCGTGGCGGCCGGCGGGAGGACCTGGTGTCCGCACCTACTGGCGAGCAGCCGGAGATCGCCGGCATACCGGCTGAGTTCGAGTCGCGCATGAGCGAAGTGTCGCCGACCGTCGCTCATTCCGATGAGGCTGAGACGTCGGCGCCGGAAGCCGAGACGGAGCCGGCAGCCCCGGAGACCGCGAAAGAACCCGAGGTCGTGGAGGCGGCACCGGCCGTGGAGGAGGTCGTATCCGGCCCTGGAAGCGAAGCGCTTGCCCCGGAAGCCGAGGCAGAAACAAAACCGAAGCGTCGCGCGGCGCCCCGCACGCGTACCACGACGCCCCGCCGGCGGCGTGCCGCGGCGGCGCAGAATGCGGAGCCTGAGGCGCAGCAACCCGTATTCACCGATATCGCGGATATTTTCGAGGCAGCCGAACAGGCCGAGGCCCTCGCGCCCAAGCCTCGCCGGACTCGCCGGACGAAGGCAAAGCCCATGGAAGCGGAGGCTGCGGCGACTGACGCGCCTTCAACCACCGAAGTGGTCGCCGAGCCGAGCGCCGCGCCGCAAGAAGGTTCGCCGTCTGCCGGGAATGCCGCTGACGCCGAAGCTCCTGTTGCCAATGAAGGGCAGGCAGTACCAGGGGCGGCGGTGCAGCCCGTTCTGATTGGTGCCAGCGAGACGCCGTCAGCCGCGCGCAAGCGTGGCTGGTGGAAACGCCCCGCCTGACGAACGTCACCTCAGCATAAAATGACGATGCTGATGATTTTTGGGATTCCGGACTCGGCGTTTGAGTGATTGACGAGATGTCGGCATGAAAGTAGGGGACCATGGCGTGCCATGGTCTCGGGTGCGGCAAGGAACTGGAGTGGCGGGTGGCGCCATGTTCTTGCGCGGCTTGGCAACAAGACACGCCGGCGCATGCGCCTACGCTACATTTCGGGCCTGACTGATCCGGGAGATCGCACCTGCGCGCCGCCGCCGATGGCGGCGCGGTTTGCGGCCGGCGAATATGATCGGCTGCACTACTTCATCGCAGCGGGTCCATGGGAGATGGCGCTCCTTCCTGCCGGAGAATGGAAGAGCGTCCCACCCGGTTGACCTGGGCGCGCGTGCTGCTGGACCGTCGGGGATTTCGTCCGAAGGTGGCGATCGCCATTGCTGAAATCGACCGGATCACGGTGGGAGGCGGCACGTGTCTTTGGCCTGAACCGGGAGACGGTGACGAAGACCTGCCGCATTCGGGTATGCCATTTGTGACGACTTATCCGGCGGATGGTTCGACGCTCGACGCGGTCGACGCGGTCGTGTCCCTTGTGGTGGTGTAGGAGGCCGCTGATCAGCCTGCCGACGTGACTGTTGAGAGTCTGAGGTCGGTGGGCTGATTGGCGGCCATCGCGGGGATTTTGGGTAGGGTTGGGTTGCGAACAGCAACTCTGACCGGGAGCCCCCCACGATGACCAATGACAAGATCGCCCTTCGTGACCTGCTTGAGAAGGGTTCGGACGCCAGCTTTCTGCGCGAGATGATCGGCTTTGCGGCGCAGCGGCTGATGGAACTGGAGACCGAGGAGCTCTGTGGCGCGGCGCATGGCGAACGCACGGCCGAGCGCCGCAACCAGCGCAACG
>JAJZFF010000655.1 GCA_021805485.1 Pseudomonadota bacterium | reverse complement strand
GGCCTCCGGCTGGCGCCCCTCCAGCGCCGCTTCCAGCCCGGGCAAGCGCACCGCCCTGGGGCCGCAGGCGCCGACGGCGATGCGCGCGCGGCGGACGCGCCCGGCCGCATCGTACTCGGCGACCGCGGCGACCATGGTGATGGAGATCACCAGATAGCGCCGCGCGCCGAGCTTTTCGAACACGCCGCGCGCCGGGCCGGCGGGGCGGGGAATGCGCAGCGCCACGGCCAGCTCGTCCGGCCGGCGCGCGGTACGGCGGTTGCCGAGAACGAAGTCCGCCAGGGCCAGATGGCGCGTGCCGGCGAGCGAGGCGAGTTCGACCGTGGCATCGAGCGCCAGCAGGTTCGGAATCCCGTCGGCGGCGGGCGAGGCGTTGCAGACATTGCCGATCACCGTCGCGGCGTTCTGCACCTGCACACCGCCGATCTGGCGCGCGGCGGCGCGCAAGCCGTCGAACGACGCCGGCAGCTCGGCGCCGATCACGTCCGACCAGGTCGCGAGGCAGGGGATGCGCCAATGATCCGCGTGCGTCTCGATCCGGCGCAGGCCGGGGAGGGCGGAGATGTCGAGAATCGAGCCGGGGAGGGAACTGGTACCATGCGACGGATAGAGGTCGGTGCCGCCGGCCAGGATGACGCGCGGCGCGGCGGCGAGCGCGGCCAGCGCATCGGCCAACGATGTCGGGCGCAGCCAGGCGTCCATGCAGGTGTTCCGCCGATTTTTCAGCCTTCACGATCGGCCGGGCGGAGCGGGCTTGTCAAACCCGGCCGGTTCGGGGTTTGCTGCCCGACAATCGTCCTTGGGAGAAGAAACGTGTTCGCGGGCCGCTATCGCTTCGTCGTCGCCTCGATGCTGTTCGGCGCCGGCATGATCAACTACATGGACCGCGCCGCGCTCTCGGTGACGGCGCCGCTGGTGCGCAAGGATCTCGGCCTGAGCGCCTCCCAGCTCGGGCTCATCTTCTCCAGCTTCTTCTTCGGCTACGCGCTGTTCTGCTTCATCGGCGGCCATCTCGCCGATCGGTTCGGGCCGCGCCGCGTCTATGGCTGGGCGATGGCGCTATGGTCGGTGTGCTGCGGCCTGACCGCGCTGGTCTCGGGCTTTTTCACCCTGCTCTTCGCTCGCGTCGCCTTCGGCGTCGGCGAGGGGCCGATGTGCTCGACCACCAACAAGGCGATCTGCAACTGGTTCCCCCGCCACGAGACGGCGACGATGATCGGCGTCACCTTCGCCGGCCAGCCGCTGGGCTCGGCGCTGGCCGGGCCGGTGGTCGGGCTGATCGCCGCCTCCTATGGCTGGCGCATCGCCTTCGTCGTCATCGCCGTCATCGGGCTGGCCTGGGCGGTGGCTTGGCGTGCGCTGGTGACCGACCTGCCGGCCCAGCACCCGAAGGTGCGCGCCCCCGAACTGCGCCTGATCCAGGAGAGCCGCGCGGCCCACGTGCCGAGCGAGGCGGCGCACGCGAGCACCCTCGGCGCCTATCTGGTCCGTCCCAGCGTGCTCGCGCTGGCTGCCGGCCTGTTCTGCGGCAACTACGTGCTCTATTTCTTCCTGTCCTGGCTGCCGAGCTACCTCGTCGACGCGTTCCATCTCAGCCTTCGCACCATGAGCATCGTCAGCGTCATTCCGTGGATCGGCGGGATGATCGGCTACAGCGCCGGCGGCATGCTCTCCGATGCCTTGCTCAAGCGCAGCGGCAACGGGCTGTGGGCGCGCAAGACCGTGGCGATCGCCGCGCTCGGCTGCGCCGCGGCCTGCGTGTTTCTCACCATCCTCGCCACCAGCCCGGCCCAGGCGCTGGCGTTGCTGGCGCTGGCGACGCTGTTCATCGTCGCCGTGCCACAGGCGCTGTGGGCGATGAGCCAGGAACTGGTCGATGCCGAGCATGTCGGGGGCGTGAGCGGGTTCACCCACGCGCTGAGCAACATCTCCGGCATCATCGCCCCCTCGGTAACCGGCTTCGCGCTGCAATGGACCGGCAGCTACGCCTCCTCCTTCGTCGTCGCCGGCATGGTGGCGGTGACGGGCATGGTCGTGCTCTCGCTCGGCATCCGCAGCCGCGCCGCGAACGTGACGGTGCCGGCATAACGTGCCCGGGGGCGAGCGCTAGGCGCAGGAGGCCGATAGCGCAGCCATTCGAAACGAGGCCGGATCGGCGCCCCCGCGGCCGGGTTGTTTCAGCTGCGCGGGCGCCGCCGTGTCCGCCAGAAGGTGACGAGGCCGACCCCGAGCACGGCGAGGCTCGACGGTTCCGCAGCACTGACGAGCATGTTCGGCCCGAAATCACCGGGATCGTTGACGGCCGCGGTGCCACGGGCAAAATCCGGTATCGTGGGCGGTGCGCCATAGTTGTCGTAGACCGCATTCCCCAAGGTCAGGCCGACGCTGGTGACCAAATTCTTCGCCTGAATGAAGTAGTGCTCGTTGGTGTAAAACTGCGAGACGATCTGGTACTCGGTATACGCGGAAAGTTGCACAGGCGTGGCCAGTTTGACGTAGCTGAAGCTGGTGCTGGTCGGGCCGCCACCACTCGTCATCACCGCCGCCAGGCCGCCGGGGACCGCCTTCTGGGTCGCGACGTCGAACAGCTGGATCGTGTGCGTCGTGTTGGTGCCGTCATTGATATAGCCGAGCGCACTGACCAGTACGGGTGTCGCGCCGGTCGAGAAGTCGTATCCGAGCTCCGCCGTGGACGGATCGTAGGTGGCGTACGTGGCTGAACTGAAGCTGAACGCCGCGACAGGGTTGCCCCACGCGGTTCGCTCCGCGCTGGCGACGAGCAGCGGCAGGAGAGCCAAAGGCAGAATTTTTTGTCTCACGTGAGATGTCTCCCTCTATATTCCAGACGATTTCGTTAATGAATAATAAAAATCTACTCGGAGCGCAAGACGTCTTAGCAGGCGATCGCCGTCAATGCGCGCGCGATGGCGGGGTCGATCCGTCTGGCGCGCCCCCGCCGACCGGGTCTGCGCTGCGGCGGACGTCGGCCCTAGAGCAACTTATCCCCGATTTGCCCGAGCCGAACCGGCTCGGTCAGATCGGAGGTTGCTCTAATAGACCCGGCGCCGGAACATGACCGTGGCCGCGACGAGGCTGACGCAGCCGATCGCCGCCATGGCGGCGATCTCGGTCGAGAGCGAAGCGAGGCTGGCCGCCTGCAGGAACACGCTCCGCACGACGACGAGGAAATAGCGCAGCGGGTTGATCAAGGTCAGCCACTGCACCGCCTGCGGCATGTTGGCGATGGGGGTTGCGAAGCCGGAGAGGATGATCGACGGCACCATGAACAGGAAGGCGCCGAGCAGCGCCTGCTGCTGGGTCGCGGACAACGCGGAGATAAGCAGGCCGATGCCGATCACCGCGATGATGAACACCACCGCGCCGAGATAGAACACGCCGACGGCCCCGCGCAGCGGCACGCCGAACCAGAACACCGCCGCCAAGAGAATGACGGTCGCCTCGGCGAGCCCGATGATCAGGCCGGGAATGCCCTTGCCGAGCAGGATATCCACCGGGCGCAGCGGCGTGACGAGCAATTGATCGAAGGTGCCGGCCTCGCGCTCCCGCGCCACCGTCAGCGCGACCACGAGCAGTGTCACCACCTGCGCGAGCAGGGCGATGATGCCGGGAATGATGAACCAGCGTGATTCGAGGTTGGGATTGTAGCGGGCGCGCATCACCAGCGCCGAGGGAGTGCGGGCCCCGTGCTGGCTCGCCCAACTCGCGGCATAGTCGGACAGGATCTCGTTGGCATAGCCGAGCGCGATCAGCGCCGTGTTCGAGTTGCGGCCATCGACGATGACCTCGACCGGCGCGGGCTGCCCGGTGAGCAGATCGCGGGTGAACCGCGCATCGATGGCGAGCGCCATCACCGCCTTCCGCCCCTCGATCAGCGCCGGGATCTGCGCCAGGCTGTCGACCCTGGCGACCAGCCGGAAGGTCGGCGTCCCGGTGAAATGCGCGATCAGATCGCGCGACGCCGCGCTGGTATCGGCGTTGTAGACGATGAACGGAACCTGGTTGAGATCGAACGTCGCGGCATAGCCGAACACGATGAGCTGCATCAGCGGCGGGCCGATCAGCACCATGCGGCTCTTCGGGTCCTTGAGCAGCGCCAGCAGCTCCTTGACGATCAATGCGAGCACCCGCGAAAACATCGTGCTCAATCCAGCCGCTTGCGCGTCACCAGCCGCGCCAGCCCGAGGAAGATTGCGGCCATCGCGACGAGCGCCGCGGCGTTCGGCAGGATCACCGACCAGACATCGCCGGCGAGAAACACGCTTTGCAGGATGGCGACGAAATAGCGCGCGGCGACGAGGTAGGTGAAGAGCCGGATCGGCTCCGGCATGCTGCCGATATCGAAGATGAAGCCGGAGAGAATGAAGGCGGGCAGGAAGGTGACGATGATCGCGATCTGGCCGGCGACGAACTGGTTGCGCGCCACCGAGGAAATCAGCAGACCCATGCCGAGCGCGGCGCCCATGAACAGGCTCGCGGCGAGCACCAGCACGGCGAACGAGCCGCGCAACGGCACATGGAACAGCCACACCGCCATCGCCACCGAAACCGCCATGCCGCCCATGCCGAGCACGAAATAGGGTGCGAGCTTGGAGACGATGATCTCGCGCAGGCTGACCGGCGTGACCATCAGCGCCTCCAGCGTGCCGCGCTCCCACTCGCGCGCGATCACGAGCGCGGTGAGCAGCGCGCCGGTGAGCGTCATGATCACCGCGATCAGCCCGGGCACCAGATAGTCGCGGCTCTGGACGGCGGGGTTGAACCAGACCCGCCCCGTGACGGCCAACGCGCCCGATATCGTCGCGCTCGGCACCGGCTGGCCGCCCTCGGCCGCCCGCGCGGCGAGCCATGTCTGCCATGTCTGCTGCAGATAGCCTTCGACGATGCGCGCCGTGTTGGCGTCCACGCCGTCGAGCATGACGCCGATCGGCGCCCCACCCGAGGCGAGCAGCTTGCGGGTGAAATCCTCGCGCAGCCAGAGGATGGCGGAAATCTCGCGCCGCCCGATCGCCCGCTCGGCGGCCTGGATGTCGGGCAGGGCGACCGGCGCGAAATAGGGCGAATGCTGCAGATGGCTGGTGAAGCTGGCGGTCTCCGCGGTCGGCTGGGTGACGACGACGCCGACCCGGACATGGTACGCGTCGAGCGAGACCCCGTAGCCGAACAGCAGCAGCAGCAAGGCCGGCAGCAGGAAGGCGATGGCGAGGCTCGAAGGGTCGCGCCGGATCTGCACGAACTCCTTGCGGACCAGGCCGCGCAGCCGGCGGCTGATGCGGATGCTCACGCCGCGATCTCGGGGTGGATGGCCGCTTGGACGAGGGCGATGAAGGCGTCCTCCATGGTCGGTTCCGGCAGCGCGGCGCTGCGCGCGCGTGTCTTCACGGATTCCGAGGTGCCCTCGGCCAGCACCTGCCCCTGCGCCATGATCAGCAGGCGGTCGCAATACTCCGCCTCTTCCATGAAATGCGTCGTCACCAGCACGGTCACCCCGGCCTCCGCGAGGCCGTTGATGCGGCGCCAGAACTCGCGCCGGGCGAGCGGGTCCACGCCGGAGGTCGGCTCGTCGAGAAAGAGGATGTCGGGCTCGTGCATCAGGGCGGCGGCGAGGGCGAGACGCTGCTTGTAGCCGAGCGGCAGGTCCCGGCTGGTCGCATCGGCCAGCGCGGCGAGCTCGAATTCGGCCAGCGCCCAGCTGATCCTGTCGCGCTGACGCTGCCCACCCAGCCCGTAGGCCGCGCTGATGAAGCGCAGATTCTGCATCACCGAGAGATCGCCATAGAGCGAGAAGCGCTGCGCCATGTAGCCGATCCGCGCGCGTGCGGCGGCGGCGGCGGCCCGCAGATCCACGCCGGCGACGCGCAGCGTGCCGGCGCTCGGCGGCAGCAGCCCGCAGAGCATGCGGAAGGTCGTCGACTTGCCGGCCCCGTTGGCGCCGAGCAGGCCGAATATCTCGCCGCGGCGGACGCGGAAGCTGACATCCTTCACGGCGTAGAAATCGCCGAAGCGGCGTGTCAGCCCCTCGACGACGATTTCGTCCGGCTCGTCCTTCGCCGCGACGGGATCGACAGGCGGCGGCGCCATCCTTGCCTGTGCTGTGCCGTGTTCGCTCAGCAGATCGATGAAGCTGTCCTCGAAGCGCGGCGGCACGGCAACGAGCTGCGCGCCGGGCAGGGTAGGGAGCAGCGCCTCCACGGTCGCCGTCGCGCCGGGCCGGGTCACGATGCGGACATGGCTGCCCTGGATCACGGCGTCGAGCACACCGGGCGCGCCGGCGAGCAGCGCCTGCAGTCTGCGCCGGCCAGTGCCTTCGGCATCGACGTGGAAGCTGCGCCCGCCCATGGTTTCGGTGCGCTGCTTCGGATCGCCCTCGCCGATGAGCGTCCCCTCGTGCATCAGCAGGACCGAGCGGCAGCGCTCCGCTTCGTCGAGATAGGCGGTGCTGAGCAGCACCGTCATGCCCTCGGTCCGCGTCAGCGTGTCGATGATCTGCCAGAGCTCGCGCCGGGACACCGGATCGACCCCGACGGTGGGTTCATCGAGCAGCAGCAGCGCGGGGGCGCGCACCAGCGTGCAGGCGAGGCCGAGCTTCTGCTTCATGCCGCCGGAAAGCTT
>JAJZFF010000570.1:4877-6644 GCA_021805485.1 Pseudomonadota bacterium | reverse complement strand
GACAGGCCGGCCGTCTCCACCCCGCCGGCCGTGACCTCGGCCTTCACATAGCCTTCCGTTCCCGCGGGAACGATCCGCCAGGATTTGAGCCGGGCACCGAGATCGAGCAGCGCACGGTCGGCGATCGCGGCGATCGGGCCCGGCGGCAGCGCGGCAGGCATGAACGCATCCGCCATGCGCTGCGGCATCACCCCGCCGAGCAGCGTGCGTAGCGCGGATTTCGGCGCCTCGCGCTTGCGGCGGAGCAGAAAATCCGGGCCTTCGTCGGGCAGCAGATCGATCTCCACCGTCGTCCCCTCACGCCAGGCGGTCGAAATCTGCAGGATCGCGGGGCCTGACAGGCCGCGATGGGTGAACAGCATGGCCTCGCGGAAGCGGGCGCGGCCGCAGGCCGCGGCGACCGGCTGCGACACACCGGCGAGCGGGGTGGCGCGGGCGCGCTCCTCCCCCTCCAGCACGAAGGGCACCAGCGCCGGGCGCGGGGGGACGATGCGAAGGCCGAAGCGGGCGGCGAGGTCGTGGGCAAAGCCGGTTGCGCCGAGCTTCGGGATCGACAGGCCGCCGGTGGCGAGGATCAGCGATCCGGCGGCGAACGGGCCGGCCGAGGTGTCGAGGCGGAAGCCGGGCGCGCCGCCAACCTCGGTGACCGCGCAGCCGGTGCGGATCTCGACGCCGACGGCCGCGCATTCGGCGAGCAGCATGGCGACGATGGCGCGGGCCGATCCGTCGCAGAACAGCTGGCCAAGCGTCTTTTCGTGCCAGGCGATGCGGTGTGCCTCGACCATCGCGAGAAAGTCGCGCGGCGAAAACCCGGCGAGCGCCGAAGCGCAGAAACGCCGGTTCTCCGAGAAGAAACGGTCCGGCGCCGTATGGATGTTCGTGAAGTTGCAGCGCCCTCCGCCCGAAATCAGGATCTTGCGGCCCGGCTCGGGCGCATGGTCGAGCACCAGAACGCGGCGGCCGCGCCGGCCAGCGGCGATCGCGGCCATCAGCCCGGCGGCCCCGGCGCCCAGAATGATCACGTCGAACTGCCGCATTTCCGCTCCCAGGGCATCAACCGAAGCGCCCGCCATAAAGCAGGATGGCGAAAGAGCAAAAATTTGAAACGCTTAATTTGCCGGAGTAGAAATTAAGCGTTACTTTCATCTAATGATGAACATCACGCTTCGGCAGATGCGCGCCGTCGCTGCACTCGGCCGGCACGGCTCGGTGACGCGGGCGGCGGGGGACCTGCATGTGTCCCCGCCCGCGGTAACGCTGCAGATCAAGGCGATCGAGGACCAGCTCGGCGTGCCTCTGGTCGAGCGCTCGACCGGCGGCATGGCGCTGACCGCGGCGGGGCGGATCGTCGCGGAGGCGGCCGCGCGGATCGAGGCGGTGCTGCGCGAGACCGAGGCCGGCATCGCGGCGCTGAGCGGGGCGGAGCGCGGGGCCGTGCATGTCGGCATCATCAGCACGGCGAAATACTATGCGCCGCGCGCCCTCGCCGCCTTTGCCGCCGCGCATCCGGGGATCGAGCTCAAGCTGACGGTCGGCAACCGCGACGAGATCATCGCCGGCCTCGCGCAGCATGACGTCGATCTCGCGATCATGGGCCGCCCGCCGACCGACATGAAGGTGATCGCCGACCTGATCGGCGACCATCCGCACGTGGTGATCGCCCCACCGGGCCACCGCCTCGCGGGGCGGCGCGACATTCCGCCCGCCGAACTGAACGACGAGGTGCTGCTGGTGCGCGAGGCCGGCAGCGGCACGCGGCGGCTGATG
>JAJZFF010000570.1:0-4867 GCA_021805485.1 Pseudomonadota bacterium | reverse complement strand
CATGCAGATCGGCAGCAACGAGACGATCAAGCAGGCCGTCATGGCCGGGCTCGGCATCGCGTTCCTCTCGGCTCACACCGTCGACGCCGAGTTGCGCGATGGCCGGCTGTTGCGGCTCGACATCCGGGGCACGCCGGTGGTGCGGCAATGGTATGCGGTGCATCTCGCGGAACGGACGACGATGCCCGCCTCGGCCACGCTGCTCGGCTTTCTGCGGGAGAACGGCGCCGCCTTCATGCCCGGCACCGGGACGGCCGCAAACGGCGGGTGAGCGGACGCAATTGATGCCGGCCCGAACTTCGGTCATGGTCCGCGCCGCATGAACACGGTTCCCTATATCGCCCATCCGGGCATCACGACGCTCGCCCTGCCGCGCCATCTCGCGCTGTTCGCCGGGCTCGCGCTGTTTTCCGGCTTTGTCGTGCGGCTGATGATCGCCATCGGCGTGCCGGACCGGCCCGATGCCCGCAAGGCGCACACCAGGATAATGCCGAAATCCGGCGGCGTCGGCATCGTCGGCGCCTTCATGCTCGGCATCCTGCTGCTTTACCGCTACGGCCATGTCTCGCGCCTCGCGGCGCCGGTGTTTCTCGGGGTGATCGCCGCGGCGGCGCTGATCGCGGCCGTCTCGCTGCTCGACGACCTGAAGGATTTTCCCTTCGCGGTGAAGCTGGGGGCGCAATGCGTCGCCGCCGTGGTCGCGGTGGGATCGGGAATTTCGGCGGTGCGGTTCGACCTGCCGCTGATCGGCGGGGTGGCGCTTGGCGCGGCGGGGCCGGTGCTCTCGGTCGGCTGGATCCTGTTTGTCACCAACGCGATGAATTTCATCGACGGGCTGGACGGTCTCGCGGCGGGGACGACGCTGGTCACCTGCCTGTTCCTCGCCGGCATCGCCGGGCTGCATGGCGGCTTCTTCGTCTATACCACGGCCCTGCTGCTGGCCGGCGGCGTGGCCGGGTTCCTGCCGTTCAACTGGCCGCGCGCGCGGATTTTCATGGGCGATGTCGGCAGCCAGTTCTGCGGCTTCATGCTGGCGGTGCTGGGCCTCGCGGCGACGCATTACCAGCATGTGCAGCTCTCGTTCCTGGTAGTGCCGCTGCTGCTCTCGGGCGTGCTGCTGGACGTGACGTTCACCCTCGCGCGGCGGGCGCTGGCGGGCAAGAACCTGGCGCGGGCGCATCGCGGACATCTGTATCAGGTTGCCCACCGCGCCGGTGTCGATCCGCGGATCGTCGCGGTGGTCTATTGGGGGTTCGCGGCGTTCGGCGGCGTTGTGGTGATCGGGTTCCTCAACGCGGCAACGGCGTGGAAGCCGGTGGTGGTGTTCGCGCCGCTGATCCCCTTCGCGCTCTGGGCCGGCTTCGTGATCCGCAGGGCGCGGGCGGTGAATCTCGGCGACTGGGGATAGACGACGGGCTGGTCGTCAATCGCGTCCGGCCGATGCGGGCATCGTCATCACCCAGACACCACCGGGCCAGACCTTCACGGTGAGCTTTGCATCATGCTTCCAGAGGACGACCTGAGGCTGCCAGGCCGGACCTGTTCTGAACAGGGCGAGCCCCAGGCGGAAATCGATCGCTCCCACGATCAGCAAGACCGCAACGGGCAGGGCAAAAGCACGCCGCCACGCGTCTCGCGGACCGGCAGCGAGGCCGACGAGCACGAGCGCATTGATGACCATGGGCACGAATGCATATCGCTGATCTGCCACGACCTGCATGAACCCGTCGAACGAACCGGCCAGCGCCTCCCGGAACGAGACCAGCGCGATGACGAGGCCGGCCAGTTGGAGGCGGGCAAGCGTCGCATTCCGTGCCCGTCCGATCCCGACAGCCACCACACCATAATAAAGCGCCAGCAGTAGCGGCCCCTGCCAGAGTGTCCGGTGCTCGTGATACCGGGCGAGCAGATGCTTCGCGAAGGCGCTCGCCGGACCGATACCGGCAAACTGCAAGACGATCGTGTGGAGACTGATGGCCGACAGGATCTCGTCCGGGGGCAGCGGCGCGCCACGAGACGCCAGCGGATGCAGCAGAAAGATGACAAGCTGGATCGACAAGCCGAGGCAAAGGATGGCGGCCTGAATGACGGATGCCCGGTCGCGCCGGCGAACGGCCTCGAACACGAAGAACGGCGTGAGGAAACTCGTAGCCGGTCCTGACATGACCGCGAAGGCCAGAATCGCGCAATCGAAGCCGGCCAGGCCCCGCCGCCGCTCCGCCGACGCGTAGATCAGCGCTGATGCGAGGGCGAGATGAAACTGGCTGGTGATCGTGTTCAGCCATACTTCTCCCGTGACCGGCGGAATCGCGATCAGCGCAACCGCCGACGCGGATGCGATGAGCGAGCGCCGCCACGGGAAGTCGTGCGTGAGGGCGATCCAGGCCGGAAGGGTCTGTATCGCCAAAGCGAACAGAACGGTGACGAGCGGCGCATGAAGGATGCCGCCAAGACGCAAACCCAGCCAGGCGCCGAAGCCGGCGGCAAGGTTGATGTAGCCGGTATGGATCAGGAACCACGCCTCGTACCAGGCACGGGTGAGCGCGCCGGTAAAATACACAACGCCTTCCTCCGCCCAGAACCGGCCGCCACCGAACAGGATATGCGGCATGCGAAGCACCACGATGGCGACGAACGCCACAAGAAGCAGAGTGTTCCCGTTTCTCGTCGTCATTCCTTGTCCCGTCCTGGCTTCGTGTGCGCACCGGGCTTTCCACGTGCGCGAAGATTTTCGATCCGTCAACCGAACGAAGTGTCACAGAACGGACCTCAACCCGTCCACCCTTCTTGTCTGCCCGCAACGAATCGACGAAAAGCGGGCGCATTGGGGAGGCATCTCGATGCGGCGCATATACGGGCAGCGGTGGATCATGGAGCTCGCGGCCTTTTTGCTCCTGGGCGCGCTACTGTCGTTGTCGTACCGGACCGATGCGAACTGGGATCTGCAGAACTATCACCTGTACGCGCCGTTCGCGGCACTGAACGGGCGGCTTGGCTCCGATTATTTCGCCGGCGGATTTCAGGCCTATCTCAACCCGCTCGAGGACATGCCCTATTACCTGGCGAAATTCGTCCTCTTCCCGCATGCGCCGCGGATCGTCGCCCTTTGCGCCGGACTCCCGTTCGGGTTCCTGGCCTTCATCGTGTTCCAGCTGGCGCGCACACTGGTCGGCGAGCCCTGGGCCGCGACCTTCGCCGCCCTGACGGGGCTCACCGGCGCCACGACGCTGTCCGAAGTCGGCACGACCTATGACGACATCCTGACCGCCGGCCTCGTACTTCTCGCATTACTCGGCGTTGTACGCCTCTGGCGCCATGCCGTCGCCATCGCCGGCGGGCTGTGCGGGCTTGCCGTCGCGCTCAAGCTGACCGCCTCGATCTATGTCCTGCCGCTGGCAGGCACCATCGCGATCATGGCGCCGGCGCGGCGCGACCTGCTCCGCCATGCGGGCATCTTCACCGCGACATCCGCCCTCGCCTTCGCGGTGGGATATGGCTGGTGGGGCGTCCTGCTCTGGCGCCATTTCCATGACCCGATCTTCCCGCTGCTGGGCGGCCTGTTCCATGCGCCGCTCGCACCGCGCCTCGACCCGCAAGACGCGCGGTTCCTGCCACGATCGGTGGGACAATGGATCGCCTATCCGTTCTACTGGATCGAGGGGCGAAGCTTCGTCGTGTCCGAGGAACCGTTGCGCGATCCGCGCTTCGCCCTCGCCTGGCTCGCAGCACTCGCCGCGGGCGTCGGGCTGCTGCGCCGGCGGAAGGAGCGCCCGGCAGCGCCGACGCTCGCGCTCTGGTGGTTCATTTTCGCCGCCTACCCGATCTGGCTGATGCTGTTCTCGATCCTGCGCTACGCGCTGCCGCTCGAGGTCTGCACGGGAATTGTCGTGGTGACCGTCCTGCAACGCCGCTTCGCGGGGGCGACAGTGACGCGCCTCGCTCTGGCGCTGCTGGTCTTCTGCCTGGCCACGACCAAGCCGATGGGCTGGGGCCGAATCGGCTTTGGGGAAAGCCTGGTCGAGGGGAAGGTGCCGGTTCTGCCCGGCGGCGCGCTGGTGCTGATGCGGGGCGCCCCGCTCGGCTACGTCGTCGTGCGGCTTGCCACTTCGGGTAGCCGCTTCGTGAACATGCAGGACCTCGCGCTGGATCCGGCGGAGCAACGCATCGTGCGTCGGCGCCTCGCGCGGAGCCGGCCGGCGTTCCTGCTGACCAACCGCCCGGTCACGCACGCCGCTCCAGCGCTTGCGCGGTTCGGCATGGCGGTCCGCTCCGGCGCGTGCCGCATCGTCGACTCGCCGGTGCAGCGGTCAATCGAGCTGTGCCGTATCCGTCGCGACCAAAAACAGGTCGAGTCGTCGCATCGGAAGCAATTCGCGGAGGAAGCAAAGGGATCGCGCTGGAGCGGGTAGCGGGAATCGAACCCGCGCGTTCAGCTTGGGAAGCTGACAGGCTACCATTACATCATACCCGCATGGCGCGAGCCGAGATTTAGTCCGCGCCGGGCGCCGGCGCAACTCCCATGGCGGCGAGGGCGCGGGGGAAAAAATCGCGGCCGCCGAAATTGCCGGATTTGAGGGCGAAGAGGCGCGGATCGGCCTCGATGCTGCGCAGCAGCGGCACGCCGGGGGCGATTTCGGCGCCGATCTCGAAGGCGGGAATGCCGAGGCGGTCGACGATCGCGCCCGAAGTTTCGCCGCCGGCGACGATCAGGCGGCGGACGCCGCGTTCGGCAAGTCCCTCGGCGAGGGCGGCCAGCGCCGCCTCGATCCGCGCGCCGACCTCGGCGCCATGGGCGGATTTCAGCGCCGCGACCGCCTCCGGCGTCGCCGAGCTGGCGAGCAGGACGGGGCCGGAATCGAGCAGTTCA
>JAJZFF010000611.1 GCA_021805485.1 Pseudomonadota bacterium | reverse complement strand
CGCACGCGGTCGAGAAACCGCGCCTGGAGCCGAGCCATGGCCAGGAACTGCCGGCGCGAGGCGACGGCGGCGCCGATGCCGGCGAGCGCCATGCCGAGCGGGACGAGCAGCCCGGCCCCAGCCAGAACGGCGGCGGCGAGAGGGTCGGCGAGGAGGGCGGCGAGCAGCACCAGCGCCGGTCCGGCGACGGCCACGATCGAGGCCGGCAGCCAGCGGGCGAACAATCCGTCGAGCGCTTCGACCCGGTCCACGACGGCGGCGGCCAGCTCGCCCGAATGGCGCTGCCGCACCAGCGCCGGACCGGCCTCCAGCAGGCGGCCCAGCACGTCGTGCCGCAGGCGGCGGCGCCCCGCCGCGCCAGCCGCCACGGCAGCGCGCTCGGCGGCGATGCCGAGCCCGGCCCGCGCCAGGGCGAGGGCGACGAAGCCGGCGACCAGCCAGGGCCGGGCACCGCTCCCGATCAGGGCGGCGGCAATGATCCGGGCCTGGGCGACGGCCAGCACCACCAGGACCAGTCCCAGCGCGACCGCCGGCAGCGCGGCGGCGCGCGCGCCGGACGTCTGCTGGCGCACCCAGCCTTTCGCATCCAGCCTGGACTCGGTCATGTTGCGGTGCACATCGCGGGACGGAAAGTTCTTAGCGGCTGGCGCGGGCCGGGAAAAGGGCGCCCGGCGGTCGCTGCGTCCATTCAGGCCAGCGGCAGATGGGTGACGTTGAAGCCGCGCGTGTCATGCAACCATTCCGCGACGCGCCGGCGATGGCAGATGTGCCAGTCGGATTCGTAGCAGAGCAGGCAGCACGGCGTTTCGGCGGCGAGCGCGGCGGCGCGGGCGAGATCGTGCTGGGCCTCGTCGGTCGCCAGCTTGGCCTCGACGATCGCCCAGAAGCGCGGCCAGTCATGGCGATGGTTCGCCTCCCGCCCCTCGGGTGGCGTGCCCAGCGCGCGCAGATGGACATAGCCGATCCCGGCCGCTTCCAGCGAGGCGGCCAGGCTCTTCTTGGAGAAGCCGGCGCGGCGCGAGAGCGGGCGGTCGCGCACGTCCAGCACGGTCTGCACCCCGGCCGCCCGCAGCGTGGCGATCACGTCGGCCTGCGCTGTCTTCTCGTAGCCGATGGTGAAGACCGTGCCGCTCATGCCTTCAGCGCGGCGAAGCGCACCGCTTCCTCCGCGGCGCGGAACAGGGCCCGCGCCTTCTGCCGGGTCTCCTCGTATTCGGCCTCCGGATTGGAATCGGCGACGACGCCGCATCCGGCCTGGACGTGCATCACCCCGTCCTTGACGATGGCGGTACGCAGGCCGATGCAGGTATCCATCGTGCCATTGGCGGCGAAATAGCCGATGCAGCCGGCATAGATGCCGCGCCGGACCGGTTCGAGCTCCTCGATGATCTCCATCGCCCGCACTTTCGGCGCGCCGGTCAGCGTGCCAGCGGGGAAGCCCGCCACCAGCGCGTCCACCGCGTCCAGCCCGGGGCGCAGCTTGCCCTGCACGTCGGACATGATGTGCATGACGTGGGAGAAGCGCTCGATGGCGAAGCTCTCGGTGACGCGCACGCTGCCGATCTCGGCGACGCGGCCGACATCGTTGCGGCCGAGATCGAGCAGCATCAGGTGCTCGGCGCGCTCCTTGGGGTCGGCGAGAAGTTCGGCCTCGAGCGCCTTGTCCTCCTCATGCGTCGCCCCGCGCCGCCTCGTGCCGGCGAGGGGGCGGATGGTGACGGTGCCGTCGCGCAGCCGGACCAGGATTTCCGGGCTGGAGCCGACCACGGAAAACCCGCCGAAATCGAGGTGGAACAGGAACGGTGCCGGGTTGATGCGGCGCAGCGCGCGGTAGAGGGCGAAGGGCGGCAAGGCGAAGGGCACCGAGAAGCGCTGGCTCGGCACGATCTGGAAGGCATCGCCGGCGCGGATATAGTCCTTCGCCCGCTCGACCGCGGCGATGAACCCGTCCTTGGTGAAATTCGATGACGGGGCCGGCAGGGGCGGCAGCTCGACCGGCGGGGCCGGGTGCGGCAGCGGCCGGTCGAGCGCCGCCTCTGCCTCATCGAGCGCGGCCTCGGCCTCGGCATGGGCGCGCTCGGCGCTGACCCCGCGGCGCGGATAGACCGGCGCGATCAGGCTCAGCTCGTCGTTGATGTTGTCGAAAATCGCGAACAGCGTCGGCCGCACCAGGATCGCGTCCGGCATGCCGAGCGGGTCGACGTTCTTCGCCGGCAGCCGCTCCATCTGGCGCACCATGTCGTAGCCGAGATACCCGACCAGACCGCCGGCCATCGGCGGCAGGCTCTCCGCCACCTCCAGGCGCGTCTCGGCGATCAGCGCGCGCAGACTTTCGAGCGGGGCGAGCGCGTCGGCGACGAAGGCGTGCGGCGCGGAGCGGGCGTCGCGGTTGATCTCGGCCCGCCCGTCGCGACAGCGCCAGATCAGGTCCGGAGCCAGGCCGATGATGGAATAGCGCCCGCGCGCCGCTCCGCCCTCGACGCTTTCGAGCAGAAAGGCGTTGGGTTTGCCGTGGCCGAGCTTGAGAAAGGCGGCGACCGGCGTCTGCAGGTCCGCCACGCCGCGCCGCCAGAGCAGCGTCCCGCGCCCGGTTTCATACGCCGAGCGGAAGGCGGCGAAGCCGGGGGAGACGGAGACATTCATCGGGCGCGGACTCCTGTCATTGCCGGTGCAGGCTGGGCACGTTTTTGCAGGCTGGGCACGTCTTTATTCGGCACGTCTGGCGTCGGGTGCCTCAGGGCTGGGCGATGCCCTGCAGCAGCGCTTCGTTGATGTGGGGCTTGGCCTCGGTCCGCACCGCCTGGAGATAGAGCGTCTCGATGTCCGCGCCCATGCGCCGCGTGAGCAGGTCGCGCAGGCGGCCGTAGCCGACCGCATCGGCCTTCGGGTCCGGCTCGGTGATGGTCGTGAGCGTGGCGACGAGGAAGCCTTCCGGCGTCTCCACCATCGTCGCTTCGCCGCGTTTCATGCTGAACAGCAGCACGTTGAGCTGCGACGGAACCCCCGCCGCCGGGGCGAAGCGGCCGGTCGGCGGCAGCGTCGTCACGGTGAGCCCCGCCTTGGCAGCGGCGGCGGCGAGCGTCTCGCCGGCCCTGACCGCGGCATAGAGCGTGGCGGCGGCCTGTTCCTGGGCGCGGCGCCGCGCCTGCTCGGTCCAGGCCTGGGTCACCGCGGCCTGCACCTCGGCGAACGGCTTCTGCGCCGGGGGGGTGACCGATTCGACGATGAGCGCGTAGTAGGACGAGGCCTGCGGCTGGGTCTTGCTCTCGGCGGGCGCGGGAACCTCGGTCAGGTGCGGCGGCTGGCCGGGCTTGGTCTGGAAGGCGGCGGCGATCAGCGCGGCGCGCAGCTCCGGCGGACCGGGGATCGGCGCCGGCGTGCCGGACGCCGTGTCGCCCTTGGCATCCAGCGTGCCGCTGACCGCGGCCAGGCCGGCATCGCCGGGCAGTTCGTCGAGCTTGGCGCCGCCGGCGAGCTGGTCTTCGATCTTGTTGGCGCGGTCGTAGATGGCATCGGAGGCTTTCTGCAGCGCGACGCTGCGGCGCAGCTCGTCCTTCACCTGCTCCAGGCTGCGCTTGGCGCCCTGGGTGATCTTGCCGACCTTGAAAACGTAGTAGCCGATATCGGTCTTGACCGGGCCGGAGACCTCGTCGGGCTTGGCGGCGAACAGCGCCTCGGCGAGCGGCGGGATGGGGACTTCCGCCGCCGTGGTGTCGGTGAGGGTGATCGCATTGCCGCCCGGCCCCCGCGCGGCCTTCTCCATTGCGGCCCAGTCCGCGCCGCCGCGCCACTGTTCCGCCAGCGTCTTGGCCTTGGCCTCGTCCTGCGCCAGCAGCACGTCGGCCGAGCGCTTCTCGGGCACGTCGAACTCGGCCCGGCGCTGGTCGTAGGCGGCGGCGAGCTCCTCGTCGGAGACCTGGACGGTCTTGGCGATGGTCTCCGGGGCGAGGACGACGGCCTTGATGCGGCGCAGCTCGGGGGTGCTGAACAGGTCGGGATGGTTGGCCCAGAATCGTTCCAGGCTCGCCGTCTGCGGCGCCGCCGGTGCCGGCGCGCTGGCGAGGGGGAAGCTGACGGCGTCGGCGGTGCGTGTCTCGCCGCGGAAATCGAAGAAGGCCTGGACCATGCTCTCCGGCGCCACCGCGCCGGCGCGCACCGCGGCGAGGAGCTGACGCTGAGCGAGGTCACTGCGCAGCAGGCCGAGGAACCGTGCCTCCGAGAGCCCGGCATTCTGCAGCATCCGTTCGAGCGCGATCCGGTCCAGTCCGCCATCCTTGCGGCGCAGTCCCGGAAGGTCCAGCACCGCGGCGCGCAGCGCGTCGTCGGGCACGACCAGGCCGAAGCCGGTGATCTGCGCCGCCACCGCGCTCTCGGTGATCAGCTGTTCGACGGCGCGGCGGGCGAGCGCGGTGCGGATCTCGGCCGTGGGTTCGGCGTTGGCGCCGGCATTGCGCTGATATTGTGCCAACTGCTGCTGGTAGGCCTGCTGCACCACCGGAATTTCGAGCTTCTGCCCGGCCGCGGTCGCAACGGTCGTGTCCACGCTGACCAGACGGACCATGTCCGCCACGCCCCAGAGCGCGAAGGCGGCGACCAGCACCATGAACAGGGCGCGGACGATCCAGGTGTTCAGGTAGGCGCGGAACGAGGTGAGCATGCAAGCGATCCCGAAAAGCGGCGCCGCACCATAGAAACCGGGCCCCCGCTTGGCCAGAGGGGGCGCGACCGCGGCACGGGCGCTCAGGTGCCGGGCGTGGCGTGCTCCGGGCGGAGGTCGATCAGCCGGGTGCCGTCGACGCAGTCCAGGCCGCGCACGCTGAGCGTGGTGCCGTCGATGCCGACGAGATCGACCACCGATGACGCGATCGGGTTGGGCCGGACCGGAGAGCGCAGTGCGAAGGTGCCGATCAGCAGGCCGTTGCGCCGCGGCCGCTGCAGCACGAGGTCGCGGCGCGAGAGGTGCATCCAGTACAGCACCTGCAGGCGAGGGTGCTGCTCCAGGCCGGTCAGCGCCTCGGCCCAGCGCGGGTCGACGACGATGGTGCAGATCGGCCCGTCGCGCCGGCCGCGGTGCGGGCATTCCTCCCGCCGCGCCCAGGGCGTGTGGATGACGCCGATGAAATAGAGCGCGGCATCGGTCTGCGCCGGCAGGGCGACCGGAACCTCGCCGGGACGCAGGTCCGAAGCTGCCTCGGTCGGCGAAACGGGCGCTTCGCTGTCGGTTGGGTGCATGGGCGGACTATGCCTGCGGCGCGGACGAGGCGTCCAGGGATCGGCTGCCGGGTCGCCGCGCGCGAAACGAGGCCAGCCCGTTCAGCGTTGTCAGGCTTGCGTCAGCTTCGGCCCCTATGACTGTGAGGGATCGGAACAGGTGTCGCCGCCCTGCGGCGACCCGGATCGGGCGAGGCGGCATCCGCACCGCGCCAGGTCTTGAGCGGGATGTCGTTCCGACCGAACCAGCGGAGCGGAAAGGAAGTTATCATGCCCGACGGCAGTTTCGAATTCAGCTCCGAGCCATTCCGGGCCGGACCGGCGGGGCCGCGCGCCGCTGCCCGCTCGCGGGTGTTTCTCTATTCGCACGACACGTTCGGGCTCGGCCATCTGCGCCGCAATCTCGCCATCGCCGAGCAGTTGCTGGCCTCCGATGATGGCTGCGAGGTGTGGCTGCTCAGCGGTTCGCCGGTGATCCGCCGGTGGGATCTGCCCGCGGGCCTCTGGGTGCAGCCGCTGCCGCCGGTGGTGAAAGTCGGGGCCGAGCGCTACGTCGCGCGCGGCGGCGTGCATCCGTTCGGGCTGGTCAAGGGCTATCGCGAGGCGCTCATCCTCAATGCCGTGATGCGCGAGCGCCCGGACGTGATCGTGATCGATCATGCCCCCGCCGGCATGAAGAACGAACTCCTGCCGATGCTGGCGGCGGTGCGCCAGGAAATGCCGGATACGCGGGTCGTGCTCGGGCTGCGCGACATCATCGACGCGCCGGAAGTGGTCTGCCGCCTGTGGCAGGAGGAGGAGACCTACGAGCTGCTGGAACACGCCTACGACCAGATCATGGTCTATGGCAGCCGGGACCTGTTCGATCTCGCCGCGAGCTATCGTCTGCCGTCCACCGTCGCCGCGAAGCTGCGCTACGTCGGCTATGTCGGCCGCCCTGCCGCGGCGCGGGTCGACGCTCCGTGGCCGGGCCTGGAGGCCGCGCCCGGCAAGCGGGTGCTGGTGACCGCCGGCGGTGGTGGCGACGGCTACGGCATGATGCTGGCGTATTTGAATGCTCTGGCAGCGCTGCCGGTGCACGCCACCGCCTCGCTGCTCGTGCCCGGCCCGCTGATGCCGCATGAACAGGTGGAGGCGCTGAGGCACCTGGCGGCGGCGCGGCCGGATGTCGGGCTCCTGCCCTTCACGACCGATCTCGTGCACAGCGTGGCGCGGGCCGATCTGGTGGTGGGGATGGGTGGCTACAACACGGTTTCGGAGATTCTGGCGGCGAACAAGCCGGCCATCATCGTGCCGCGCGCGGCGCCGCGGGTGGAGCAGTTGTTGCGGGCGCGCCTGCTGGAGCGGCTCGGCCTGGTGCGGGTGGCCGAGGAGGGGGCGGACCTGGCGGCGCGGCTCGCCGCCATGTTGCCGGTCGTGCTGGCTGAGCGGGCGCCACCGGCACG
>JAJZFF010000088.1 GCA_021805485.1 Pseudomonadota bacterium | reverse complement strand
TTGGTCGATGTGTTGACGGCCGCCAATCCGGGCTGGTCGGACCTGCCGCTTGCTGCCGATTTTCCCGCGCTGATTCGCCGCCTGGTCCGTCTCGGGGCGGGTCGTGTGCCGAAATCCGGTCAACTCATGCCGGTTCGCGTGCTTGACGGCGAAGGCCGGCTGGTGCCGCCCGGCGCAGCCGCGCGGCCGCTGGATGCGGCGAAACTGGGCAACATCATGGTTTCGCCCGCTCATCCGCCGGGGTTGTGGGGCAATGCCCATGGCGTGGCGGCGCTCGATCTCGGCGGCCATGTGCCGGCACTTGCTGCGGCTGCCTGGCCCGCACTGGTGCCGGTGACCGGGCTCGATGCCTTGCCGCGAGCGCGCCGGTTCGGACCCGACATGCTGGCCGCCGCGATCGCCCTGCTGCTTGTCGACATGGTGGCGACGCTGCTGCTCCGTGGTGCCCTTCAGCTGCGTGTTCTGGCGGGTGCGGCTGGGCTTTGCGTGCTCGTCCCGGCACCGCAGGCGCGCGCGGTACCACCGGCAGCAGCGCTGACCGCGACGCTCGCCTATGTCCGCACCGGCGATCCGGCAACCGACGCCATTGTGCGTGCCGGGCTGACGGCGTTGTCCACCCAGGTGAACGAGGAAACCGCCGCCGTGCTTGGCACGCCGCAGGGCGTGGTGCCGGGGCAGGGCAATCTCAATCTCTACCCGTTGCTCTACTGGATGGTGACTTCTGCGACCCGTCCGCCCGATCCGGCGGCCTGTGCGGCGCTCGGCGCGTTCATGCGCGGCGGTGGCCTGCTGGTGATCGATACCGATGGCGGCAACCCTGGAAGCGCCGGTTCGGGTGCCGGGTTCGATCCGGGCGCGGGCGTCGCCCTGCGCCGGGCGACGGCCTGTCTCTCGCTGCCGCCCCTCAGGCCGCTGACCGACCGTGATACCCTGGCGCATACTTTCTTTCTCACGCGCAGTTTTCCCGGCCGTTTCGACGGAGCGCCGGTCTATATTGCCGCGCAAGGCGGCCGCGACGCCGACGGGGTGAGCCCGGTGGTGATCGGCGCGAACGACTGGGCCGGTGCCTGGGCGCTCGACCAGGCCGGCAATCCCTTGCAGGCGCTTCTGCCCGGGACCCCCGGCCAGCGCGACAAGGCCGACAGGTTCGGTGTCAATCTGGTGATGTATGCGCTGACCGGCACCTACAAGGCGGATCAGTTGCAGATTCCCGCCATTCTCCGAAGACTCGGCGAATGATGGTGCCTGTCTTGTTTGTGCCGTTGGTGCCCTGGTCGCTGATCGCGGGTTTGGCCGCGGCAGCTCTGGTGTTCGGCGGAATCGGCCTGCTTCGCCGGGCGCGCGGCGCCTGGCTGAGGCTCGCCGGCTTTCTCTTCCTGCTTGCCGTGCTGGCCGGACCGCGCTGGCAGGTGCGCACGACGGCGCCGTTGCCGGACACGATCCTGGTCATTCGCGACCGCTCACCCTCGATGGCGATCGGGCGGCGCGCGGCGCTTGCCGTTGCCGCGTATCGGCATCTCGCTGCCACGGTGCCGAAGGGTGTCACCCTCCGTACCGTTGCCGTCACCGGCGACGGGCATCACGGTACGCCGCTTTTCGCCGCGCTGAAGGCGGCGCTCTCCGGAATTCCGCCCGGGCAACTCGCGGGCATCGTTGCCATCACCGATGGCGAGGCCACCGACGCACTGCCGCCCCAATTGCCCGAAGGCGTACCCGTTTCGGCATTGATCCCCGCCGCGCCCGGCGAGACGGATCGCGCGCTGAGCCTGATTTCGGCACCGCGCTACGGGCTGGTCGGCCACAAGGTGACGCTGCGTTTCGTGGTGCGGGACCATGGCGTCGAGGATCGCGGCCGCGTGGTTCCGGTCGGCATCTCGGTCGACGGGCACACGGTCCATACGGTCAGCGCACGGGTGGGACAGACGGAGACAGTGCCGCTCGACGTCTCGCATGCCGGGCGCGCGGTCGTTGCGGTGTCGGCGGCGCCGCTGGCGGGTGAGGTGTCCCGCACCAATGACCAGGCGGTGTTCCATCTCGATGGCGTGCGGCGGCGGCTGACGGTGTTGCTGATCGCCGGCCGGCCCAATCCGGGGCTGCGGGCCTGGCGGCTGCTGCTGAAATCCGATCCCGCCGTGCGGCTGGTGAATTTCACCATCCTCCGCCTGCCCGACGAGCCGATGCCGGCGCCGCTGCGGGACATGGCGCTGATTCCGTTTCCGGTGGACCAGTTGTTCGACCGGGATATCGGAAAGTTCGACCTGATCATTCTCGACCAGTTCGCGAATGACGATCTGTTGCTGCCGCCCTATCTCGCGAATATCGCGCGCCATGTCCGCGCCGGCGGCGCGCTGCTGGTCGAGGCCGGGCCGGAATTCGAAGGGAACCGGTCGATCGCCGATTCGCCGCTCGGGCCGATCCTCCCGGTGCGCCCCTATGGTGCCGGCACGGTGGCTGGCGCCTTCACGCCCCAGCTCACGCGTGAAGGGCTGCGCGACCCGGTGACCGCCCGTTTCGCGCGTGATTCACTCGGTCCCTGGTATCGCTATGAAACGGTGCAGCGGCGCCGCGGCGTGACGCTGCTTCGCGTGCCGGGCGTGGCGGCGCCGCTGCTCGTTCTTGCGCATGAGGGCAAGGGGCGGGTCGCAATGCTGCTTTCCGATCAATTCTGGCTTTGGGCACGCGGCGCGCTGGCGGGCGATGCGGCGATGCGCGGGCCGGCGGCGGCGCTGCTTGGTCGCACGGTCCACTGGCTGCTCGGCGATCCGTCACTTGCGGCGCGTCAGTTGCATGCGTCCATTGCGGCGGGGCGGCTGAGCATACGCCGGATCGGGCCGGATGGCCCCCCAGGTTCGGTGACGGTGACGGCGCCGGACGGCCAGACCATGACCATCGCGCTGCACCGCACTGCGCCCGGGAGGTTTGCGGCCTCCCTGTCGGCCGGCGGGCCCGGTGTGTGGCGGGTTGCCGGCGGCGGCCGCACCGCCTATGCCGCCGCCGCAGACGAGGATCCGGCAGAGCAGCGGGATCTGGCCGCGAGCAGCCGGATTTTCGCGCCGCTCGCGCGCCGCAGCGGCGGGCGGATCGTCTGGCTCGCACATGACCCGGCGCCAGGCTGGCAGGGGCTGTACCGGCGACGCCATGCCAGCATCGTGACCGGTGAGCGCGATGTGAAACTGCCACCGGCAATTCCGGGCGTGCTTCTTGGACTTCTGCTGATTGTCGCCGGCTGGTGGCGCGAGCGCGCGTGAGCCGGCGGCGCGACGACCTCAGGCCGAGATGGACTTCGCGAAACGCGTCTTGCCGTCCATGTCGATGAAGGCGAACGCAATCGCCTCGCGTGTGACTGACGTCGTCAGGAAGCCATGTGCGCCAAGGCAGAATCCCGCGCGGCTCGGCGTGCCGGGATCGTAGATTTCCGATCCGACGCCGTTGGTCACGTAGGAAACTCCGCCCATCTCGACATATTGCATCGAGTGGTCATGGCCGTTGATGTAGAGCTTCACGCCATGGCGGCGCAGGACCGGTTCGAGTGCCGCGATCAGGTCGGGCTGGTCGTGGCCGGGTCCGCCAAGGGCGGTGTAGAGCGGATGATGCCCCACCACGATCTTCCAGCGGGCGGCCGATCGACCGAGCGCATCATCGAGCCAGGCGCGCTGGGCGTGCGGGTCCTGCCCGGAAATATCGGTGACTGTGCCAACATATTTCCGGATGAAGGGCGAGGTATCGAGGAAGAAGATCTCCGCCTCGCCGCCGCCGGGCAGCGTTTCGGTGTGGGTGTAGTAGCGGGCCGGCAACTGCCAGCGCTTCGAGCGTTTCGAATATTCGATCTGCGCGGGCACGTTGCCGCGATAATCATGGTTGCCGAGGATTACTTTCCACGGGCGCTGCAGCGAGGCCTGGTCGTAGACGTCCTCGAAGCTGGTTTTCCACTGCGGATCGTTGACGGATTTCACACCGGATTCATAAAAATTGTCGCCAAGCGAAAGGATGAAGCGCGGCGAATCGGCGGCGGCCCGATCAGCCATGGCCTGGGCGACGTTGCGCTGATGATGCGCGCCGTCGCGGCCCCAGTCACCGATCGAGAGGAAGCGAAATGCATCGGCCGTTCCGGCATGCGCGGCCGGCGCGGCGGCAAGCAGGGAGGCGGCCGTGAGTTCGGCGCCGGTGCCCAGAAAACCGCGGCGGGATATTGTCATGCGGGACCTCCATCGATCAATTCGGCCCCCGTCTACCCCGCTGTCCCGGTGAAGTCATATGACAAGACGGGGACAAAGGGCGGCCCTTGCGGCGCCGCCCGTTCGTCCGTTTAGCCGGCGAGCTTTGCGGCGATCCCGGCGACATGCTTGCCCTGCGCGCGGGCAATGGCGAGTTCGTTGGCGCTCGGCTGGCGGGAACCGTCGGCGCCGGCCAGTGTGGTTGCGCCATACGGCGTGCCGCCGGTGATCTCGTTCATGTTGGTCAGCTCCGGGTTGGAATACGGAACGCCGACCACGATCATGCCGTGATGGAACAGCGTGGTATGGAACGAGGTGATGGTGGTTTCCTGGCCGCCATGCTGCGTGCCGGTCGAGGCGAAGACCGAGCCGACCTTGCCGATCAGCGCGCCCTTGGCCCAGAGGCCGCCGGTCTGGTCGAGGAAATTGCGCATCTGGCCGCACATGTTGCCGAAGCGCGTGGGCGTGCCGAAAATGATCGCGTCGTAGTCGGCGAGTTCCGCCGGCGTTGCGACCGGCGCGTCCTGGTCGGTCTTTGCGTGGATCGCCTTCGCGGTGTCTTCCGGCATGGTCTCCGGCACGCGCTTCAGCGTCACCTCCGCTCCGGCGGCCTTCGCCCCTTCCGCCACGGCCTTGGCCATCGTCTCAACATGGCCCCAGGTGCTGTAGTAGAGCACAAGAACTTTCGCCATTTCGACTCTCCGTCAGGTTGTGATGCGCCCGCTATACGACGCAATTCGTTCGATATCAAACGTTATCTGATGACAATTCGGTGTCTGGTTCAATGCTCCTCGGCAATCCAGTCCTCGATCAGCTTGCGCGCGATCGAATCCCGTGGTGGCAGGTTGAAGCCCGCTTCGCGGCGGTTCGCGAGATCCGCGCGGGTGAACCACGCGGCGGCGCGCATTTCCTCGGCGTCGAGCGTGATCGCCTCGCTCACCGCTTCGGCACGGAAACCCAGCATCAGTGAGGCCGGAAACGGCCAGGGCTGGCTGCCGGTATAGGAAACCGTTCCCACGTGAACGCCGACCTCTTCAAGGGTTTCGCGGCGCACCGCATCTTCGAGACTTTCGCCCGGTTCGACGAAGCCGGCGAGGGTCGAGAACATGTTCCGCTCGGGCGGAAATTTCTGTGACTGGCCGAGCAGCACGCGGTCGCCTTTCGCAACCAGCATGATCACCGCGGGGTCGGTGCGCGGGAAATGCTCGGTGCCGCATTGCGCGCAGCGCATGGTGTGGCCGCCGCGTTCGGGAGCGCAGGCGCCGCCGCAGACGCCGCAGAATTTGTGGCGGGATTGCCAGTAGAGCAGGCCGCGCGCTGTGGCGAGCAGCCCGGCCTCCTCGGCCGGCAGCGTCGCGGTCAGCCCGCGCAGTTCGAGAAACGCGCCGCGCGGACGGTGCAAAGCATCGAGCGGCGCGTCATGTGCCGAAAGATCGACGGCGAAGACCGGGCTGCCGTTCATCAGCCCGAGAAAGACGCCTTCCCCCGCGTCCTCGCGCGGCGGGGCATCGAGCACGGCGCGGGGTTCCGGTTCGGGAGCGATCAGCAGCTTGCCGCGCCAGTAGGCGACGAAGCCGGCGCCCGTATCGGCGCGGGCCGCGGCCAGCCAGTCGGCATCGGTGCGGCGGTGGCTGGCGCGGTCGAGCCGGGCGGAGCTGTAGAGCAGGGCGGAAGGGAGCGAAATATCGTGCATGGCGGGAAGGTGGCACCGGTCCACGGTGCCGGCAAGCCGGCCTTGCAAAGAGGCTTCAAAGGATAGATATGGAAAGCGGGAGGCCGGTCGCGGACGGGCGCCTCGCCAACCCGGTCAGGGCCGGAAGGCAGCAGCCGCAACGAGTTTCCGCACGGGTCGCGGTTCCGGTCTCCCACCTCTCAATCCAGCCCAGCTCATCGGAGGCGCATGGCCGGTCTGTTCGACGACGACGAGACGGACGATCAGCCCAGGTCCGAGCCGCCGCCGCCGGGACCGTCGCTGTTCGGCGACGACGAATTGCCCGAGGCCGCCGCCCCGGTCCATGCCGAGTCCTACCGCGTCCTCGCCCGCAAATACCGCCCGACCACCTTCGATGACCTGATCGGCCAGGACGGGCTGGTCCGCACCCTGCGCAACGCCTTCGCGATGAACCGCATCGCCCACGCCTTCATGCTCACCGGCGTGCGCGGTGTGGGCAAGACGACAACGGCGCGGATCCTCGCCCGCGCGCTGAACTGCACCGGGGCGGACGGGCAGGGCGGTCCCACGCCCGATCCCTGCGGCGTGTGCGATAATTGCGTGGCGATCCTCGCCGACCGCCACCCCGACGTGGTGGAGATGGACGCGGCCTCGAACACCGGGGTCGACGATGTGCGCGAGATCATCGAGGCGACGCGCTTCCGCCCGATGATCGCCCGAACCAAGGTGTTCATCGTCGATGAGGTCCACATGCTCTCGCGCAACGCGTTCAACG
>JAJZFF010000124.1:5661-6691 GCA_021805485.1 Pseudomonadota bacterium | reverse complement strand
CATGGCGCGACCGGCAAGGGCAACGACCAGGTCCGCTTCGAACTGGCCTATTACGCGCTGAAGCCGGATGTGAAGGTCGTCGCCCCCTGGCGCGAGTGGAACCTGACGAGCCGCACCAAGCTGCTCGAATTCGCCGAGGCGCACCAGATTCCCATCGCCAAGGACAAGCGCGGCGAGGCGCCCTTCTCGGTCGATGCCAACCTGCTGCACTCCTCCTCCGAGGGCAAGATCCTCGAAGACCCCGCGCAGGCGCCGGACGAGATCGTCTACCAGCGCACCATCAGCCCCGAGGCGGCGCCGGACGTGGTGACGGAAATCAGCATCGATTTCGCGCAGGGCGACGCGGTGGCCCTGAACGGCGTGGCGCTCTCGCCGGCCACGCTGCTGACCAGGCTCAACGAGCTTGGCCGCGACAATGGCATCGGCCGGCTCGACCTCGTCGAGAACCGTTTCGTCGGCATGAAGTCGCGCGGCGTCTACGAAACGCCGGGCGGCACAATCCTGCTCGCGGCGCATCGCGCCATCGAGAGCATCACGCTCGACCGCGAGGCGGCGCATCTGAAGGACAGCCTGATGCCGCGCTATGCCGAGCTGATCTACAACGGCTTCTGGTTCAGCCCGGAGCGGCGGATGCTGCAGGCGCTGATCGACGCCAGCCAGAACTCCGTCACCGGCCGCGTGCGCCTGAAGCTCTACAAGGGCAACGTGATCGTCGCCGGCCGCGAAAGCCCCAACTCGCTCTACTCGGCGCGGATGGTCACCTTCGAGGATGACGAGGGCGCCTACAACCAGCAGGACGCGGCGGGGTTCATCAAGCTGAACGCCCTGCGCCTGCGCCTCGGCGGCGCCATCGGCCGGCGCGGCGGCGCGCTGTAAGGCATCCGGGTGATGGATCGGCGGTTCCGGCCCTTCGCCCGTCTTGCCGCCGCCGGCGGCCTTGCCCTGCTGCTCGCGGCCGGGGCGTTTGCCGCGCCGGCGCAGCACCCTATCGACGCCAGGACCCGCGCCGCCCTCGACCGCGAGGCGCATG
>JAJZFF010000124.1:0-5651 GCA_021805485.1 Pseudomonadota bacterium | reverse complement strand
CGCATGCTCTGTTGCGGCAGAAGGGCGTCACCCATGTCGGTTTCTACGGGTTCACCATCGATCCGGCCGGGCATGTGACGAGCGCCTGGGTCGTGCGGTCCGCCGGCAATCCCCGGCTGGACGAGGCCGCGCTGGCCATGATCCGCAAGGCGATCCTGAAGCGCCGGCCAGCGGGTGCGCCGGCCCGGATGCAGTTCGTCATCCCGATTGAATTCCGCCGCCACGGCGCGCCGGTCGCGCCGTCTGCTCCATAATCGCCATATTTCGACCATGGCCGGGCCATGTTGCCCGGCTATCCGGATGGTGCGTACGAATGGAGGACCACAGCATGCAACAGATCCTTTCGACCCGCGCGCTCCGGCGTGCCGGCCTTGGCGTGGCGGTGATCGCCTCGGCGCTGGCGCTCGCCGGTTGCACCAATCCCTATGATCCGGGCCAGCGCGCTCTCGGCGGCGCCGCGATCGGCGCCGGCGCCGGTGCCGCGATCGGTGCCGCGACCGGCGGCAGCCCGGCGACCGGCGCGCTGATCGGTGGTGCCGTGGGGGCCGCGGGCGGCGCGCTGACAACCCCGTCCCCGCCGCCGCCGCCCGGCTATTACCGCAACGGCCAACCGGGATATGGCCAGGGCGGATACGATCGCCAGTACTACAATTCCGGCCGTCGCCCCGAGGACCGGCGCGACATGAACCGGTACCCCGACCAGCAGCAAGGCGGCTATTACGGCAACGGCTATCCCGGCGGATCGTATCAGCAGGGCGGCCAATACCAGTATCAGAACGGCAACCAGGGCGGCCCCTATCAGGGAAGCCCGTATGATCAGGGCAATGGCTACCCGAACGGCCAGTATTAGGGCAATTTCCGATCCCTACGGATCGGATGATGCACTGGTGTCCTGCGCCTGAAATTCGTGGGTGAATTTCAGATGCGGGACACTAGCGGCATGCGCCGGCCCGGTTACTCGTCGGCGTAGGGGTTCTTGGTGCCGCGCAACGCGAGGCGGATCGGCGTGCCTTCGAGGCCGAACCGCTCGCGCAGCGAATTGACGAGGTAGCGCTGGTAGCTGTCGGGCGTGAGTTCCGCCCTGGTGCCGAACACCGCGAAGCTGGGCGGCCGCGCCTTGACCTGGGTGATATAGCGCAGCTTGAGCCGGCGCCCCTCGACCAGCGGCGGCGGGAAGCGTTCCAGCGCGCCCTCGAACCAGCGGTTGAGTGCGGAGGTGGTGACCCGCGTGTTCCAGATGCGGTCCGCCTCGCGCACCGCCGGCAGCAGTTTCTTGACACCCTCGCCGGTCTCGCCCGAGAGCGGCACCAGCGTGATCCCCTTCATCTGCGAGAGCGAGTGTTCCAGCCGTTCGAGAATCGCGCGGCGGGTGCGGTCGCGGTCTTCCACCAGGTCCCACTTGGTCAGCGCGATGACGCAGGCGCGGCCCTCGCGCTCGATCAGCCGGGCAATGGTGAAATCCTGGTCGTGCAGCCCCTCATGCGCATCGATCGCGAGCACCACCGTATCGGCGAATTTCAGCGCCTCGATCGTCGATGAGGTGGAGAGTTTCTCCAGCCCCGCCTCGACCCGCGCGCGCCGGCGCAGCCCGGCGGTGTCGAACAGCCGGTAGCGCCGCCCGGCCGAATCGGTCAGTTCGGCGGCGATCGCATCGCGGGTCAGGCCGGGTTCCGGGCCGGTGATCACCCGCTGCTCGCCCAGCAGCCGGTTCATCAGGGTCGACTTTCCGGCATTCGGCCGCCCGACGATGGCGAGGTGCATCGGCCGTTCGCCATCCTCATCCTCCGCCTCGTCCGTCTCGGGCAGCGCCTCGATGATGCGGTCGATCAGGTCGGACACGCCCTCGTTATGCTCGGCGGATACCGCCACCGGCTCGCCGAGGCCGAGTTCATAGGCCTCCAGCGCCGCGTTGCTGCCGCCGCGCCCCTCCGCCTTGTTGGCGACGACGATCACCGGCTTGCCCGCCCGGCGCAGCCAGGCGGCGAAATGCCGGTCCTCCGGCAGCAGGCCGGCGCGGGCGTCGAACACGAACAGCACGAGATCCGCCTCGTCCACCGCCGTCCCGGTCGAGGCGCGCATCCGGCCCGGCAGCGTGTCCGGCGGCGCTTCCTCAAGCCCCGCGGTGTCGATCAGCTGCACCTTCACCCCGGCAAGCTCGCCCCAGGCTTCCTTGCGGTCACGCGTAACCCCCGGCTCGTCGGCGACGAGCGCGATGCGCTTGCCCGCCAGCCGGTTGAACAGGGTGGATTTGCCGACATTCGGCCGCCCGCAGATCGCGACCCGCGGGGTGCGGGCAGGGGAGGTGGTCATCGATAGGCGGTCAGCACCGCGTTGCGGGTCAGCGCGAACAGCGTTCCCGCGGCGGCGATCGGGGCAAGATCGGCCTCTCCGTCGAGCGCGAGGCCGGCGGCGAGCGGAGTGGTCAGCCGGCCCGTCGCGGCATCGACCACGATCATCCGCTTGTCGGAACCGGTCAGGACCAGGCCGGCGCCGGCGACGAGCGGGCCATGCCACGAAATCGGCTGCTTGTGCCGCTTCGGATCGCCATAGGCCGGCAGGTCGGTCACCCACGCGACGGCGCCGTCAGCGACATGGATCGCGGCGAGGCGCTGGTTTTCCGTCAGCAGGAACAGCCAGTCGCCGGCGACGGCCGGGGTCTCGCTGCCGCCCGCGCTGATCCCCCAGATGCGCCGCCCCGAATGCAAGTCGAACGCGACGGTGGTGCCCGCGAGGCCGGTGGCGATCGCCAGACCCCCGGCGATCACAGGGCTCGCCACGATGCTGGACACGTCGAGCGGATTGGTCTGGTCATACCCGGCCGCGAGGCTCTGCTCCCAGACGGCGGAGCCGCCGGTCGCGTTCACGCCGGCGAACACGCCCGAGCCGAAACCGGCGACGACGATGCCATCCTGATAGGCCGGCGTGCCGGCGCCGAACATCGAGCCGCCCGAGCCATTGCCGGTGGGGAAGCGCCAGGCAAAGTCGCCGGTCTTCGCATCGAAGGCCTGCAGCGTGTCGTCGAGCATGATGACGAAGATCAGCCCGCCGCCAAGGCCTGGCGCCGAGCGGAACGGCTGGTCGAGCGTCTTGGTCCAGCGCGGCTTGCCGCTGGCCGGATCGAGGGCCAGGAGCTGGCTGAAGCCGGACGCGACGTAGAGCGTGGTGCCGTCCGCCGCCAGCCCGCCGCCATAGGCGAAGCTGTTGTCGTGCTTCGGGCGCATGGGGTGGCGCCAGAGCCGCTGGCCGCTGGCGATCGAATGGGCTTCGACCACGCCAAGCGCATCCATCGTGAACACGCGCCCGCCGGCGGCGACCGGGGCGGCGTGCAGCGTGCGGCGATAGGTGGCTCCGGCGCCGACATCCCGGCGCCATGCCATGGTCAGCCGCGCGGGCAGGGCGCTGACG
Source organism: Pseudomonadota bacterium (assembly GCA_021805485.1). Next base: position 2,246 of record JAJZFF010000124.1, on the reverse strand, counting down.
CCGGCATCATGCGCGGCATTGGCGCCCGCCTGGCCCCAGACCGCGTGGCTGCGCGGCGCCGGCAGCGTCACCGCGGGCGCGCCGCTGGAGACGGAAAGCGGATTGTGCGGCGGCAGGACCGGGATCTTGCGGCCCGGAACCGGCGGCTTCACTGCCTTCGAAAACAGGCTGCATCCGGTGAGCAGCGCCATCGAGGAGAGCAGCGCGCCGCGCCGCCCGAGAGTGGAAAGGGCGCGAAGGTCGGTCATGGTGCGGCTTGTCATCCGTTCAGTTTCGCGATCAGGCCCTGGGCGAGGTTCCGCAGGTTGGGCGGCGAGGCGGGATCGGCGCTCACCTCTTCGAGCAGGCCATGCGCCGACTTCGTCTTGCCGGCCTTCATGTCGAGCAGGGCGAGGTCGAGTTGCGCGAGCGGCTGCCACGGGTTGCCCGGCTTGTTGAGGGTCGCGAGCCGGGCACGCACATCGGCATCCGGTTTCACGCCCATCTCGTGCTGGGCGAGGAGGAGGAGCGCGAGATCGTGGACCGGCGGCGTGGCGCCGCTGTTGGGCGCCGCGACCGCCGCCCAGAGCTGGCCCGCCGTCTTGAGGTCGCCGGCCTGGGCGTAGAGCGCGGCGGCGCGCAGCCGGGCGAGGTTGGCATAGCCGGCGGGGGCGGTGCCGGCGAAATCGACCAGCCGTTTCGCATCGCCAATGTCGCCCGATTTGGTCAGCCCGGCTTCCTGCTGGCCGATCTGGCTGGTCAGGGTCACGTAGCGGTCCGCCGCCTTCAGGTCCTGCTGATGGCGATGCCATTGCCACGCCTTCCAGCCGCCGATCGCGAGCAGCACGAAGGCGGCCGCCCCGGCCAGCGCGCCGGCATAGCGCATGAGGAACTCGCGGGTGCGCTCGGCACGCAGGTCTTCGGCAACTTCGTCGAAAATATCGGGCACGCTGGCTCTCGCTCGTTTCGCGCAGGGGGCGGGGCCGCCACGCGCAGAGTGGATCGGGTCGGTCGGGCGGACCATAGCCGCGCGCGGGGCGTTGGGCAACGTAACCAGGTCTTCATTTTTTCATGCCATTCTGCCGCCGATGCGACGAATGCTTGCCCTGTTCTGTGTGATCCCGCTTGCCGGTTGCGGTATCGGCACTGGCGCGACCGTGGCCGCCAACGTGGTCACGCTGACCACGATCCATCGGACGGTGCCGGATGCGGTAGTGTCTCTGATATCCGGACGCAACTGCTCGATGGTCCGGCTCGATGAGCAGAAGAGCTACTGCGTGCCGAAATACGTGCCGCCGCCGCCGCCGCCCTATTGCACGCAGACGCTCGGGGATCCCGAGTGCTGGGCCGATCCGGAAAAGCTGCCCGATCACGCGCCGCAGATCGCCGAAGGTCCCTACAAGCTGACGACCCCCGCGCAGATCGCCAGCGCCGAGGGCCGTTGGCCCTGACATTGCGACCCGGGACTCCGGGTCCGCCGCTTCCCGGGGCCGGTGCGGCGCAACGGGCGGAGTCCAGGCCCGATCGACCTTGCTGCATCCATCACGCCGAAACAACAAACGCCGCCCGTGAGGGCGGCGTTTGCCAGTCTTGGCCGGTCGTGCCGGTTCAGTTTTCGCTCTGAGCCTGCTGGTTGCGGCGGCGGATGGCGGCACCGAGGATGTCGCCGAGCGAGGCGCCCGAGTCGGAGGAGCCGTAATCGGCCATGGCCTGCTTCTCCTCGTCGATCTCCTTGCCCTTGACCGTGAGCTGCAGCTTGCGCGCGGCGCGGTCGACGGCGGTGATCTTGGCGTCGATCTTCTCGCCGACGGCGAACTTCTCCGGCCGCTGGTCCGTCTTGTCGCGCGCCAGCTCGGCGCGGCGGATGAAGCCGGTGAGCACGTCGTCCACCTTCACCTCGAGCCCGTTCGACTGCACGGCGGTGATCACGCAGGTCACGATCATGCCCTTGTGGACACGGTCGAGCACGCCGGCGGCGGGATCTTCCTCGAGCTGCTTCACGCCGAGGCTGATGCGCTCCTTCTCGACATCGACGTCGAGAACCTTCGCCTTGACCATCTCGCCCTTGTTGAACTTGGCCATGGCGAGTTCGCCCGGCTCGTCCCAGGACAGGTCGGACATGTGGACCATGCCGTCGATGTCCGGCGCGAGGCCGATGAACAGGCCGAACTCGGTGATGTTGCGGATCTCGCCCTCGACGATCGAGCCGACGGGGTGTTCGTCGAGGAACTGCTCCCACGGGTTGCGCTGGACCTGCTTGAGGCCGA
>JAJZFF010000656.1 GCA_021805485.1 Pseudomonadota bacterium | reverse complement strand
ACCATGCTCCAGCTTCTCCGAGTGCCATGACCCGAAAATTCTACATCACGACCCCGATCTATTACGTGAACGGCGCGCCCCATATCGGCCACGCCTACACCTCGGTCGCCGCCGACGTGCTCGCGCGCTTCAAGCGGCTCGACGGGTTCGACGTGCATTTCCTCACCGGCACCGACGAGCATGGCCAGAAGGTCGAGGCCACCGCCCGCGCGAACAACATCGCCCCGCAAGAGTTCACCGACCGCATCGCCGGCGAGTTCCGCGCCATGGCGCAGGCGATGAACATCTCGAACGACGATTTCATCCGCACCACCGAGCCCCGCCACATCCGCTCCTGCCAGGCGATCTGGCAGGCGATCGAGCGGGCAGGGGCCATCGAGCTCGGCCATTACGAGGGCTGGTACGCCGTCCGCGACGAGGCCTTCTACGATGAAAGCGAGCTCGTCACCGGCGCGGACGGCATCAAGCGCTCGCCCTTCGGCGCGCCGGTCGAGTGGGTGCGCGAACCCTCGTATTTCTTCAAACTCAGCACGTTCCAGGATCGTCTTCTGAAACTGTATGAAGACAATCCGGAGTTCATCCAGCCCGCTTCCAGCCGCAACGAGGTGCTCTCCTTCGTCCGCTCCGGCCTGCGCGACATCTCGATCAGCCGCACCAGCTTCAAATGGGGCATTCCGGTGCCCGGCGCGCCCGATCACGTCATGTATGTCTGGATCGACGCGCTGACCAACTATCTCACCGCCTGCGGCTATCCGGACATGGACGCGCCGCTGATGAAATACTGGCCGGCGGACCTGCATCTGGTCGGCAAGGAAATCACCCGCTTCCACGCCGTCTACTGGCCGGCGATGCTGATGGCCGCCGGCCTGCCGGTTCCCCGCCGCATCTTCGCCAATGGCTGGTGGACGATCGAGGGCGAGAAGATGAGCAAGTCGCTCAACAACGCCCTGGCCGTCGAGCCGCTGATCGCGGAATTCGGGCTCGACCAGCTGCGCTTCTGCCTGCTGCGCGAAATGCCCTTCGGCAACGACGGCAATTTCTCCCGCCGTTCGGTCATCACGCGGATCAATGTCGAGCTCGCCAACGATCTCGGCAACCTCGCCCAGCGCACGCTCTCCTTCATCGCCAAGAACGCTGGCGGCGTGGTGCCCGAAGCGGGTCCCGCCGCCGAGGCCGATCACGCGCTGCGCGCCATCGCCGACGGCCTGCCGGACCGCATGCGCGATGCGATGGATCGCCTGGCCTATCAGGAGGCGATCGAGGAGGTCTGGAAACTCGTCCGCGCCGCCAACGCCTATATCGACCACCAGGCTCCCTGGGCCTTGCGCAAGACCGACCCGCAGCGGATGCTGACTGTGCTGCGGACCCTCTGCGAGGCGCTGCGCGTCGTCGGCATCCTGCTGCAGCCCTTCATGCCGGAAGCCATGGCGAAACTGCTGGACCAGCTTGCCCTTCCGGCGGATCGGCGGGGTTTCGCGTCACTCGCCACCCCGCTCGACGCCGGCGCCGTTCTGCCGCCGCCGTCCGGCTTGTTCCCCCGGATCGTCGAACCCGCTTCCTGAATCACGCAGCAATCGGATCGCGAACCTCGAACAGGGCATAATTCGCGATCCGGGCCAGGCCGGGCGGAGCTATTCCCGCTCGCGCGAGATCCAGCCCCGGATTTCGGCGGCCAGCCTGCCGTGCCGCACGCCAAGGCGGCCGGCGAACAGATCCACACTGCCGCAGCGCAGCGTAACGTCCGAGCCGCGCGGCGCATTGATCGGGATGATGTCGCCGACGCGCAGGTCCATCACCGCCCCCAACTTCATCGTCTGTTCGTCGAGCACGGCCTCGAGTTCGATATCCGTGTGCCAGAGTTCCTCGGCGAGATGGCTTTCCCAGATGGAGTCGCGGCCGAACTTCTCGCCCATGAACTGTTGCAGCAGCAGTTCGCGCACCGGTTCCAGCGTCGCGAAGGGCAGGATGATGTCGATCATGCAGTTGCGCCCTGCCGAGTGCAGGCTGAGCCGCGCGGTCAGCGCCACGCCCGAATTCCGCCCGATCGTCGCGAATCGCGGATCGGTCTCGGTGCGCTCGAAATCGAACGTCACGTCGCAGATCGGCGCGAAACTGTTTCTAAGATCGTGCAGCACCACCCGGATCAGCCGCTCGGTCAGGTTGCGGCTGATGGAGGTCACCGGCTTGGGCAGTTGTCCGGTCGCGGCGGCAACCCGACGGCCGCCGAGCAGGATCTCGGTCAGGTTGCTCACCGTCATGGCGTCGACATGGATCAGCCCGAGATTGTCCCACTCCCGCGCGCGGAACACGCCCAGCAGCGCCATCGGCGCGATCTCGGCAAAGCTGTCTGCCAACCGCCGCGAGGCCAGCCGCGTCAGCCGGACTTCCACATTGTCCTGAAACAGGTTGCGCAGCGAGCCGGCCAGGATTCGCGACAGCCGCTCGAAGACGACTTCCGCCATCGGCAGCCGCTCATAGCTGTCCGCCCGGCCATAAAGCAGCCGGCTGGCTTCCTGCTCCGCTTCCGGCTCCGGTTGCAGAGCGTCGTCCTCAAGAGCGCCCCCGCCCGAGAGAATCGAGTCGATCTCTTCCTGCGCGAGTTGTGTCGCGCTGTCGGTCCTGTTCGTTCGAGCCTGCCCGCTCATCCGCTCCTCTACTCCCGCCGGGCCATGCGACTGGCCCGCTCCTCGATCCGCCGACACCATGCCCCAACCGGGTTAACAAAGAATTGAGAACGCAATCGAAACGCAGCCGACACCGAACGTCGTCGATCCGTTACACGCCGGCGTCATTCTGTCGCGATGCGGGCGGCGTCGGATCATCGCAGCGAGCGGGCCGGACTTCTGGCGGGCATCGGGCTGGTTTTCGCGGCGTCGCTCGCGGCACGCCTGCACGGGCTCGGGGCCAAGCCGCTCTGGCTGGATGAGGTCATCACCTTCACCCGCGCCGGACGGCCGCTGCACGGCCTCGTGCTCGATTCGCTGCGCAACCACCATCTGCCGGGCTTTTTCGTGATCGAGCGCGCCGCGCTACTGCTCGCGCCGAAGGCCGCGCAGGTGGCGGCGTTGCGCCTTGTCCCGGCACTCGCCGGGGCCGCCTGCGCGGCGCTGGTCTTTGCCATCGCCTGGTCGGCCGGCGGACGGAGCGGCGCCTGGCTTGCCGGCCTGCTGATGGCCTTCGCGCCGCTGCAGGTCGCATTCGGCCAGGAAGCCCGGTCCTACACGCTGATGATGGCGCCCCTGCTGCTGGCGCTGCACGGTCTGCTCGGCCTCGTGCGCGCCCCCGATGCGCCCTGCCGCCGCCCCTGGCTGAATTTCGGTCTCGGCACCGCGGGCGCGCTGCTGGTGCTCCCGGATGCGCTTCCCTGGCTGGCGGCGGCGACGCTCGCGATACTCGCCGCCGCCCTGCCGCGGAGCCGCGACCGCATCGGGCTTCTCCGCCGCTGGTTCGCGCTGAATGCCGCCCTCCTGTTGCTGGTGGCGCCGGCCTATGCCTTGTTGCTGCTGGTGCCGCCCCAGGGTCCGATGGCAGGGTTCGCCTGGATTCCGCCGCCTTCCGCATCGTTCCTGTGGGCCGACGCCGCCAGTCTCTATTTCATGCGCGACGCGACGATGGTGACGATGCGGCTGCTGCCCCCCGTCCTGCCCGGGCTCGCCGCCGCAATGGCGCTACTCGCCATCCTCGGTCTCTGGCGCCTCCGGCGCGCCCGCGCCGAGGCACTGGTGCTGCTGATCGTCTGGCTTGGCCTGCCGATCGCCCTCGGCGTCGTCTCGCTCGTCCACCCGGTGATGCTGCCGCGCTACCTGCTCTGGAGCGCGCCGCCCTTCTTCGTTCTCGCCGGCCTCGGCATCGAAGCCCTGCCGCCACCTGCGAGGCTGGCGGCGCTGCCGGCCGCCGCCGCCGTGCTGCTGTTCAATCTCGCGCCCTACTACCATGCCGAAACCAAGCCCCGCTGGGATCTGGCGGCGGCCCGGCTCGCCGCGCGCGCCACGGCGGGCGACGTCATCCTGGCAAGCGACGGTGCGGCTTGGGCCATGCTCGGCCATTACGATCCCGCCCTCGCGCCGCTCGTCACCCAGCGCCGCGCGCGCGCCGCGGCGGCGCTGGCCGAGGGACGTCCGGTCTTCGCGATCTACGGGCCGGCGGGGCAGGGGGCGCAACCCTCGCCCGCCGCCTTTGCGGCGATGGCCGCAAGTCTCGGCCCGCTTTCACCGCCCCGGCGCGCCGGCACCGAAATCGTCATCCGCCGGATCAGCCCGCCGCCCGCCGCGCGCATCGCCTGTTCGTCGGGCGCCATCTGCCGCTGATCCGAAGTCAGACGCCGGCGAGTTCCGGCGCAATCCGGCGGCGCAGCCCGAATGCCAGCACGATCGAGATCACGAACAGCACGACACCCACGGCAAGTTCAACATCCCGCCCCACACGTCCGCCCGCGCCGATCAGGGCGAAGATCACGGTCTGCGGCACGAAGCCCAGCGCCGATCCGGCAAGGAACGGAAATACTTTCACGCTGGAGACGCCGGCGAGCAGGTTCAGCGCGAGATTGCTGCCCAGCGGCATCAGGCGCAGCGTGAGCGTGGCGGTGAACGGGCGCGCCGCGAGAGCGCGGTCGATCCGGGCCGCCCGATGGCCGAGCCGGGAACGCACGAAGGCTCGGCCGACCAGCCGCGCCCAGAGCAGATCGGCGGCGCAGCCGGCCAGCTGGGATGCAAGCGCCAGCGCCGTGCCCGGAATCACGCCCCAGGCGAAGCCCGCCGCAAAGCCGATCACCTGCCTCGGCATCCCGACCGCGCAGGCCAGCGCCCCCAGCGCGCCGAGTGCCAGCGCGTCACGCCAGCCGTGGCCGGGATGCGGCGCGAACAGCGCGCCGAACGGATGCAGGTGCAGCACCAGCGCCGCGCCCAGCAGCCCTCCCGCCAGCAGCGCCGGCCGGGCGAGGCGGATCACCGAGCCACCTCCAGCGAGGCCGGCGACCCGGCATCGGCCGCGCTTGCGCCCAGAACCGGCCGGCAGGCCCGCCGCTGCAACCAGGCCACGCCCGCGAGGTCGACGATCCCGACACGCAACCGGTCCCATGTCCCGTAATGCGACCGCCCGGCCACGCGCGGGCGGTGGGCAACGGGGTGCAGCACCGTCCGCCCGCCGATGCTCGCGAACAGCGCCGGCAGAAACCGGTGCATGTGGTCGAAGCGCGGCAGTCCGAGAAAGACCGAGCGCCGGAACAGCTTCAGCCCGCAGCCGCTATCGGGCACGCCGTCGTGCAGCACCCGCGCCCTGACGCCGTTGGCGATCCGCGAGGCGATCCGCTTCATCGCGCTGTCCTTGCGCCGGACGCGGCGCCCCGCCACCAGCACCGGCTCATCGGGCCGCTCTTCCTGCCAGGCGCGCTGGAGCATGTCCGGAATGTCGGCCGGATCGTTCTGCCCGTCGCCATCAATCGTGGCGATCCACACCGCGTTCGCGGCGGTCACGCCGGTGAGTATTGCCGCGCTCTGACCGAAACTCCCCGTGTGGCGCAGGACGCGAATCTCCGGCCTTTCCTTCGCCAGTGCCGCGAGCACCGCTTGGCTGTCATCGGTGCTGCCGTCGTCGACGAAGATGATCTCGTGATCGATCCCGGCCAGCGCCGTGCCGAATTCGGCCACGAGCGGCGGAATGTTCGGCGCCTCGTCGCGGACGGGGACGACGACGGCAAGCAGATGCGACGGCGGTGGTTCCATGGTCGGAGTCCCGGACAGGGTTGACGCGGGTCGATCCTGATCCGGAAATGTGAGCCCGATCTGACAAACGCGGGGTCGCGATTTTCAAATTGTATCCTGGTCCGCGCGCCATCGCGGGCATTACGCCACGCAATAAGGTTCCATAATATTTCTTCTGCGACATTCAGACCAGCGCCGAGACAAGCCAGGGACAGCGACCGGCGCCGCCGTCCCTGGCTGAACTCCTGTTACAGCGCCCCTGTCACGGTGGACAATGCGCCGGTGACCGGCGCAAGCGGACTCGTGCTGCCCCCTGTCGCGCCGGACAACGTGCCCGTAACCGTCGATACCGTCGTGGTCACCGGCGCCAGTGGGCTCGAACCGCCCGCCGCGCCTGACAGCGTGCCCGTGATGGTCGATACCGTGCTGGTGACCGGCGCCAGCGGATTGCCTGTTCCGGTCGGCAGCGTTCCGATCGGCAGCGTTCCGGTCGACCCTGTCGGCAACGTGCCGGTCGCCGTGTCGAGAATGGTGCCGGCCGAGCCGGTCAGGTTTGTGAGCGTCTGGGTCAGCGTCGCCCCGCCCGGATTGCTCGTGCCGCCGATCGCGTTGCCCGCCGTCACCAGCGCCCCCTTCAGCGTGCCACCCAGCACGGGCACGCTGCCAGTGCTGTTTGCCACCGTGTTGACCACGCCGCCGACATTGCTGCCGACGCTCTTGTTCGACGTCGCCAGAAGCGTCGAAACCACCGGCAGCGTCGAGGTGCTGAGCGATCCGGCCTTGAGCTGGACCACCTGGCCGTTCGACAGCACACCAACCTGGATCGGGGAATTCGCCTGTGGCGTCGTGCTCAGCACATTGGCGCTGATCAGCGGCTTGACGCTGGACGAGCTCGTCGAGGTATTCAGGACCGAAACCTTGGCGAGCGCATTGGTGACAGGGCTGAGGAAGCTTGTGACGCCCGCCGCACCTGCCGCACCGGTTGCACCCGTAGCACCCGTAGCACCCG